>JBCCRW010000057.1:0-19323 GCA_039201055.1 Planctomycetota bacterium
CCGCTGACGAGGGTAAACGAAGCGGCTTTTCACCGCAGGCGGAATACATTTTCCGCAAGCAGCTCGAGGAGGCAGATTATTTGATGATCGGCCGCAGCGATCAACTTTCCAGCGAACAAATCCAGCTGCTGTGCGAGCGGTTGTCGATTGCGGCACCCGGCGTTCCCGTACTCGCGATCTCCCCACGCACCGGCGAAGGTGTCGACCAAGTCATCGAAATGATCCAGTCGGATACGCTGCCCGGCGGTCGACTGCTGGACATCGATTATGACGTCTATGCCGACGGCGAAGCCGAACTGGGATGGGTGAACCTGGCGGCAACCCTTGATCTGGAATCGGAAATCGATCCGGACGAAATGGTCCAGCAACTGCTTCGGCGAATGGCTGCGGTGATTGCGACTTCCGCCGGCAACCCGGGTGAAACAGGTCCTCCCGAAATCGCTCACCTCAAAGCGTCCGTCCGTGGCGACGATGTGCAAGCGGTCGCCAATGTTGTCGACAGCTCCGGCGGTGTGGATGTCGGGCTGCTGGCCGGACGACCGGTCGGTGGCAGCATCCAGTTATTGGTGAACGCGCGCGTCGCAATGGACCCATCGGAACTGGAACACATCGTCCGACAGCAGGTCGGCGCGTGGGTGACGACCCATGCAGCCCGCTGTGAAAATTTGCATGCCAATGCATTGCGGCCCGGTCGTCCCACACCAACGCATCGAGTGACGGTGAAAGGATGAAGGAAGGGGAATGAAAACGAATTCATCGCGGCGTAACAAAATTTGAGCACTCGAGACTCAAGTCTCAAGTCTCAAGACTCCTCCCCACTCACCACTCGGTTATGCTGAGCGGCTTCGATTTTCTCCTTCGTGATCCGCGCCGATGCATCTTGTTCAGCGAGTCCTGTTCTTCGTCCTCCTGTTAACGTCTTCGATGCCATTGGCGATGGCCGCCACCGGCGACGGCCCCGTCGGTAACCAATCGATCGTGCTGTTGGTGCTGGGTATTGTTTTGGTTCTTGGGCTGATCATTGCCCTGAAGCTGAACGCGTTTTTGGCACTGTTTTTGTCCGCACTTGCGGTCAGCGTTGGGATCGGGTTCTTTTCGGGCGAAAACTACGGCGACAGGCTGTCCGACGTCATCAAGGCATTCGGTTCTTCTGCGGGCGGGATTGGCGTGGCGATCGCGATGGCGGCGATCATCGGCAAATGCATGTTGGACAGCGGCGCCGCCGATCGGGTTGTACGCACTGCCGTCGGGGTCACCGGTGAAAAGAAAGCATCGCTGGGTTTGACCTTCAGCGGTTTCATTTTGGCGATCCCGGTGTTTTTTGACACGGTGTTTTATTTGTTGGTGCCGCTTGCTCGCAGCCTGTTCCGCAAGACCAACCGCAATTATTTGCGGTACTTGATGGCCATCGCGACCGGCGGCGCGATCACTCACACCCTGGTACCGCCGACTCCGGGGCCGCTATTGGTGGCGGCGACCTTGGGTGTGGACGTCGGCACAATGATGGCGGTCGGTTGCATGATTGCGATTCCCGCCGCGGCCGCCGGGCTGTTGTTCTCGGTGCTGGTCGACGCGAAATCACCGATCCCGATGCGGCCCATCGGCAGCACCCAGGAAAAGCATGAAGCGCCGGCCGACGACCAGCTTCCCGCGTTGTGGCTATCGCTGATGCCGGTCGTCTTGCCGGTTGTCTTGATCGGCATCGGAACACTCGCCAGCACGATCGCCGACAGCGAGGATCTGGCCCAGCTTCGCGTTGACGAGGTCAAGGATTTTCCATCGCTTGCCGAAGCGATTTCCCAAGACCTCGAGTCGCCGGCGACACGGCTGGCCACCAGTGAAAGACTGGATGATGCATCGCGAGAAATCTTGCGTCAAACGCCAAATTCAGACGAAGAGAAACAGCAGTTTGTCGATGCGATCAACCAGGTTTTAATCAAGGACGCCAACTACTTTGACAAAACCGTGTTTTTGGGGGTCGCGATTCCCGGCGACGCGGAAAAACTGCTGGATGCCGATTCCCAACGGATGAAACCGGTCGACCGACGACGCATGAATCGCTTGTTGCTTGAAGCGGCGTACCCGGATTGGATCGAGCCGCATGTTTACGATTCGCCCGCATTGGCTTGGAAGAACCGGCTATCACTGTGGTCCAATCCCAACTTTGCTTTGACGCTGGCCGCGATTGTCGCCATGTTGACGCTCAAGCACGCCCGTCGATTGTCTTGGAAGGACTTGGCCGGTGATACCGAAGAGGCATTGATGAGTGGCGGCATCATCATTTTGATCACCGCGGCCGGCGGAGCGTTCGGCGCGATGCTGGCCCAGACGAACATCAGCGACACCATTCGCGATGCGTTTGAGGACAGCACGGGTTCGGGGCTTGAACTGTTGATCCTGGGTTGGTCGATCGCGGCCGTCTTGAAGGTCGCCCAGGGCAGCAGCACCGTGGCGATGATCGTGGGCGCGGGCATGATGTCAGCGATCATTGGCGACCAAACGCCCAGCTACCATTTGGTCTACATCGCCACCGCGGTCGGCACCGGTTCGCTGATGGGATCTTGGATGAACGACAGCGGGTTTTGGATTTTCACCAAGATGGGCGGTCTAACCGAAGCCGAATCGCTGCGAAGTTGGACGCCCTTGCTGGCCGTTCTTTCGCTTGCCGGTCTGGTGGCGACAATCATCGCCAGCCAAGTGCTGCCAATGACGGGAGCTTAAATGGCGACGCAGCAGGCACCCAGGACGCACCAGGCACCCAGCGCGGACGCTCCGGCAGCCCTTCAAAGCGCCGCGAGCGGACGCCGCGGCGCATCCTACGCGGCCGGGTGCTTGTGGTCGCTCACAACCGGGCTGATCACGGCCACGATGTTGTTTATTAACGGCAGCTTTGTTTTGGCGTTGGTATCGGTGCTGGTCAACAACGATGTGCCCATCATCGGTAATGAACGCTTGGCACAGGTTCTACTATTCACGGTGCCCGTGGTGATGGCGGTGGTCGAGTGGTGGATGCTCGATTACGTCCGCAAACGGGTCACGTTTTCCAGGTACCGAACTCGCAAAAAAATCTCCTGACGCCTCCATGATCGTTGTGTTGTCGCCGGCCAAAACGTTGGATTTTGAAAGCGAACCCAAGCATCCGGCGATCAGTGATCCACCCTTTCCGAAGCTGACTGCGGCGCTGGCCCAAACACTCCGAGGTTATTCCGCGGAGCGTTTGGGTGATTTGATGCACATCAACGAGCAGCTTGCTGACTTGAATCGCCAGCGGTTTCAAACCTTCGAAATTCCAACCGAGGCCGAGGACGCACGATCGGCAATCGACGCGTTCCAGGGCGACGTGTATCGCGGACTGCAGGCCGCGAAATGGACCACCAAACAAGCCGCATACGCCCACGATCACCTGCGAATTCTGTCCGGACTGTACGGCGTCCTGCGGCCGCTTGATCGCATCCTGCCCTACCGGCTGGAAATGGGCACACGCCTGAAAACTCGACGCGGCAAAAATTTGTACGAATTTTGGGGCTCACACTTGGATCGCGAAATCGCCGACGCCATCCAGCAATCCGGCAGTCAGTATCTGTTGAACCTCGCATCGGTGGAATACTTCAAAGTCATCGATCCCAAAAGCCAAGACGTTCCTGTCTTGGCCCCCAAATTTTGTGAACTTCGCAAGGGCAAGCCCGTTTCCATCACCGTGTTCAACAAAATGGCGCGCGGATCGATGGCATCGTGGGTGATCCGCAAAAAGGTTCGCAGCGAATCCAAGCTGCGGGATTTCGCCGAAGACGGGTATGCCTACAGCGAGGAACACTCGCAGCCCGGAAAGCCGATGTTTTTGCGAAGCGAGTAGGGTTCTTGGTTAGCCTGGATCGATCTGGTGATCCGTCATTGGGGTTCGCTAACATCGATGCGATGGAACGGACGTTGCACCAAGAACTTAAATCGCTATACGCCCGCGATGGCGAAACCGAAGTCACTGTGGGTGAATTTCGTATCGATGCGGTGGCCCGAGGTGAATTGATCGAAATTCAATGTGCGTCGCTGTCCGCCATCAAAAACAAATGCGGCAAGCTGGTTCAATCCCGCAAGTTGCGAGTCGTCAAACCGCTGATTCGACGCACCCGGATTCGCAAATTGGACGCCAGCGGAAACAAGCTTGTCTCGCTTCGCATGAGCCCGAAGCGAGGTCATCGGGCTGACATTTTCGACGAATTGGTTTACATCGCCGGCCTTTTGAAGGAACCCAACTTCATTTTGGAGGTTCCTTCGATCCATGTGGAACAAACGCGGCGTCCACGGCCGGCCCGCAAGCGTCGCTGGGGACGACGGGATTACCAGGTGCTTGATGTCCGTTTGGAAAGCATCGAGGACAAGCACGTCATTTCGCAGCCGGCGGACCTGTGGCCGTTCTTGGGGCTTGAGCCTCCAGTCGAGGCCTTTAATACCCAACAGCTCGCCCAGCGCGTCGATTGCTCACGTCATCGGGCGCAGCAAATCGCGTATGTGCTGCGGCATTGCGGCGCCGTCGAAGCCCTGGGTCGCAAGCGTGATGGGATCCAGTATCGCGCCGCCTAGCTTCCATGCAGCGGGCAAACCACGGTGCCGCTACGCAAAAAGTATTGCTGTTGACGGGTCGGGCAGGATGGCAAATCGCCCGTCCAATAACCCTCGGTGGTCAATTCCGTCGTGGAAATTTGTGGGTATCTTTCTTGGTCGTGATGGAAACGATCTACGGCAATCTGGATCATCGCGCGATTGGCGGTACATGCGCCTTCCGTCGCCGATTCGGTTGGCCGGCGTAGTGCCGACAAGGTGATTACCGCGACCACCGCACTGATGGTCAGTGCCAAGATGATTTCCAGCAGTGTCATGCCCACCCGCGGAAGGGCGTCCTCGGATGACAAACAGCTATTTCCACCGGAGTCACGATTTCGCATTATTCCAGCACCTCGAACATGTGGAACATGGGTGTGTAGATGGACAACACGATGCCACCGATCGCGGTTGCCAAGCCAATGGTCAACACGGGTTCCAGCAGCCCGACCGATGCATCAATACGGGATTCCAGGCGATTGCGTAGATGTTCACAGGTGCCGCGCATCGCTTTTGCAAAATCGCCGCTGCGTTCGCCAACGGAAATCAATTGGCACAACGTCGCGGAAAAAAAGCGATCGTGTTGCCCAATTTGGTCACTGAGCTTTTCGCCCCGCCGCACGCTCGCGCGAATTTCCGCCGCGGCGGCTTGAACTTCGCGATTGCGGATGCAATCGACGGCGACTTCCACCGCTTCGACGGGCGTGTAACCGCATTGGACCATGGCCGAAATGCCTTCGGCAAACTGCAGCACCGCCACATCACGCAGCCATGGGCCGACGATGGGCAAATGCAACAGCATGTTGTCCAATTTTCTCGACACCTTGGGTCGTCGGCGAGCGGCAAACCATGCCAGTGCCCACGCGATGCCCGCGGGAATCACCAACAAGCCGTACTTCATCACGAAGCGGCTGGTCGCGGTGACCCAGCGAGTCACCCAGGGCAAGTCGACGCTGGTGGATCCGTAAACCTTTTCAAATTCCGGGACGACCACAACGCACATGAAGATCATCAAACCCGCACCGGCAACGGTGATCAGGATCGGGTAGGACACCTTTTTGATAACGCGTTTGCGGAGCGCGATCTTGCGTTCGAGTTGTTCACAAACACGCTCGAGCGCCTGTTCCAACGAGCCGCTCTTTTCGCCGATGCGAATTTGCTGAATCTGCATCGGCGTGAACGTTTTGGGAAACGTCTCCATTCCCGCCGACAACGAACCGCCCGCTTCGATGGTGCGTCGCAAATGCCGCAGCATGACCGAGTGTTTGCGTGTGGACCGGTCGACGGCCAACGAATCAAGCGATCGCGGCAAGGACAAGCCGTTTTCCAGCAGCGTCAGCAGTAGGCGAAGAATCTCCGCCAGGTCCCGACCGGATGTTCGCGGTCCGGGCTGGCTTTTTCCGCCACCCACCTCAATCGAATTGAGTCGCCGAAGGAACGCCAGGAATCCGCGTTGCGGAGTCGTTGTGGTAGCGGAGGACATCGACGGCAGAAAGGACCTTGGTGCGGCGGCGTGAGCCGTGTTGCGGGCGGGAAAGCAACCGCACAACCGATCGCACGGGGCTTCCGCCGAAACGCTAGGTCATGTTTGCCCGCCAAAACGCCATCACTTGCCAATCCAGTCAAAACAATGATCCTGGAAATCCAGCCGATACATTTCGCGGGCATCTCAATCCGATTCTCGTCGCTCCGGATGCCCCTCGCCCGATTCACCCCGCCGCCGATCGCCGCTGGTCTTGAAGTACACCTCTTGTAGCGACGTTTTTCCGGCGATCGCCTGTTCCAAGCCCGCTTGACGCAATTCGATCATGCCCGCCTGGATCGCCAATTCGCGCAAATGGCTTTGCGGCATTCCACGCTCGATGGCGACCGTCAAATCCGTTGTCATCGGCATGATTTCGAAAATCGGAATTCGACCGGAATAACCGCTACCGAGACACCGTTTGCAGCCCTGGCCGTGATAGAACTGGACATCCGAAGAAATCCGATCCTCGGGGTCCAACTCGCGAAGCAGCGAAGGGTTCGGCGGCGACGCGACCTTGCAATGCTCGCAGATGCACCGGAGCAAACGCTGGGCGACGCTGCCCAACAGCGAACCGGCAATCTTGAAGTGGTCGACGCCCAAATCCGACAATCGCGTGATCGCGCCGACCGCGTCGTTGGTGTGCAGCGTGCTGATCATCAGGTGCCCCGTCAGCGCCGCTTGGACCGCAATGCCGGCGGTTTCCGAATCGCGAATTTCACCCACCATGATCACGTCGGGGTCCTGACGCATGATGAATTTCAGCGCGTTGGCAAAACCCATACCGAATTCGTTATCGCTTTGCACCTGGTTGATTCCTGCGATGCGATTTTCGACCGGATCTTCGACCGTCACAATGTTGCGATCATCGGAATTCAAATGCTGCAGTGCCGCATACAGCGTCGTACTTTTGCCCGATCCCGTTGGACCGGTGACGACAAACATGCCGTGCGGCTTGTCCAAGATTTCGTTCAAGGATTCGCGATCGCGGGGCGTCAAACCGATCGAGTCCAGTAAAAACGTTTTGCCGCTTTCGTCGATCAAACGCAGAACGAGTTTTTGCCCGTCGACCGTTGGGATGCCGCTGACCCGAAACCCAAAACGCTTCCCATCGTCGCTGACCGTCAGGTGCCCATCCTGTGGACGTCGTGTTTCGGTGGTGTCCATGTCGGCCATCACCTTGATGCGGCTGACGATGGATTCTTCGATGTAGTTGGGGATGGTCATCACAGGCTGCAGTTCGCCGTCGACCCGATAACGGACCCGCATTTCCGGTTTGTGCGGTTCCAGGTGGATATCGCTGGCACCGGCCGTGATCGCACCGGTCAAAATCGAATGCACCAGGCGCACGACCGGCGCGTCGTCATCATCGTTGGTGTTTTCGTTTCCGGTGACTTCATCGCCGGACGTTTGGCGTAGTTCCTCCAGCCGCAAGTCCACAATGGTTTGCCTGGCGGTCGCACGTTCGTCATAGGCACGATTCATGAACACGGTGATGTCGTCGCCCATGGCCACGGCGGGATTGACCAGGTAGCCGGTCATCAATTCGACTTCGGCGATCGTTTCAATGTCGTCGGGCGCGACCATCGCGAGCGTCAAACTACGGTCTTGGATATCGATCGCACTGGCCATACGGTCGCGGGCAAAAGCCTCGGGGATTAACCGTGCGATTTGGGGATTAATTTGGGCGGGGTCGATGTCGACGTAATCGACTTCGAACTGCTTGGCCAGCGCCATGCCAAGCTGCGCCGTGGACAACAGTTTCTTATCGACCAGCCAATCACCCAGCATCCGGCCGCGTGGCTTGCCATCGAATGCGCTGTCAAGTTGTTCGCTGGTCAAGACGCCTTCGGCGACCAGAATATCACCCAGCCGCTTCATGACGTGGGCTCCAGCTTGGCTGGGGCAGCGGCAATCGCTTCTATCGAAACCATCATGCCACTGCGGCGTTCTTCTTCGGCGGAAATCTGATCGGCGTCGACAAAATTGGCGACTTTGCGTTCCAACACTGTTGGATCAAATGGCGAAATCAAGTAATCCTGGGCACCGGCTTCGAACGAGCGGCGAACCGTATCCAGCGATGGGTCCAACGATATGATCAGCACCGGCAGGTCTTCGGGGGAAATTCGAGCGCGTAGTTTGGTCAACCAGATCAGCCCGTCCTGTTCGCCCAGGTTTGAATTGAGCAGCAGCAGTGCGGGACGCTGGTCTTCGATTCGCTTGAGTGCGTCATCGCCGTCCGAAGACACCAGCACCGAATAACCGAGCAATTCCAGACGGAACGCCGTCAAATCGCTCAGCACCGGTTCATCCAGTAGCAGCAGCAGGTGGTGTCGTGGGATCGGCGAATGAGCCATCGGGTGCAATCAAGTGTTCGGAATAATGCACTAGTCGCCTCGGAGAGGCGCGTGACTGACAAAAACAGCGTCATCTGGGGAGTGTTCGTGCCCTAGGACTCATCGCCTCGGAGAGGCAGGGCTACTTTAGCGGAGCGGTTCGATGCACTCGGAGGGCCGCTTGGACAGACGTTCCAGGAATAACCAGGCGTGATCGACGCTTGGTGTGCCATCGAACTTCCAGGGGTTGAACGAACGCGGATTCGCGTCCGCGGGCGGCTGAGCATCGGGAAAAGCAATGGCGAGTTCTTGGATTGAATTTTGAAGCGGTCGAGCCGATTGGCCCGCCCACACGGCGAAGTTGTATCCCGCCGCCTGGAGCAAGCTATCATGCCCGCCTTGTTGGTCTTCCAACCAATTTTCGACCTGCCACTGATAGTGGTCGACCCAGCACTCGATGGACCCGTGAGGAATCGAGTGCCGTGCAACCCACTGGTTCCAGCTGCTTTGCCGGTTTGAAACGATGTCGGCGAATTCCGTCAGGCCACGCTTTGTTTCCGCGATCAGCCGGGCGACCTTTTTGCGTTGCAACGTCGCTCGCTCCTGGGCCGCGTGTTGGTCCGAGATCTCGGCCAGTAGCGACGCGATCCGCCGCTCAATCCGGTTCAAGGCGTCCGCTTGATGGATATCCAAGGCGGGCGTCCAATCGCCGTTGGGGACAGGATCCGGAACGGGTTGTGGAATCACCGCGGTAATGCTCGCTGAATGATCGCCGTCATCCATGGAGGCGCTGGCGTGGTCAGCGGCGAAGTTGACGTGATCATCGGCAAAGCAAGCGAAGTCACCGAATCCCGGCGCGGTTCGACTTTGCAATTCCAGCGGCGCGAATTCGTCCAGCAGATCGCGGGTCCGCGTTGCGATGGTGTCTTGGCCGGCGGCGTCTTCAATTGGCAAGGTCATGATGATGGGCGACGCGCCGACAAAGGGCGAATGATCGGCAAGTCGGGCGTTCGAATCGTCTTGGCCGCCATCATTGATGTCGTCGCCATCGCCAACCGCGTCGATGCAGGCCAGGCTGCCGCACAACGGATACGGCAGGTGCTGAGTAAAATGACTTGCCTTTGCATCGCGAGCGATCGCATCGCGCCGGATCGCCTGTGAATCGACGTGGTCACGGTCCTCGGCCGCCGCTTGCGTGTGGTTCAAAAAGTTTTTTTGCCAGGCAAGTTGCCAGCGATCCACTTGGTCCAAGCCGCGTGCGAGGGTCGCTTTCAGGTCCACGCCGGCGATCTTTGCGTCGGCTATTGGCATCTCGGCGTCAGGCATTGGCATCTCGGCGTCGGGTATCGGGCTTTCGGCTCGGGCCACTTGAACGACCGGGCCCAGCGAGACGGCGTAGGTGCCGACATCGAAAAAAGAAACCGGCGTCGGAAGCGGTGCCGGCAGGATGGCCGAAGCGGGCAGGGCGAGCGCGGCGGCGGCGCCCAGGGATAAACAGCACCGGCGGACGGCGGGGAGCATGCGACGAAGCATTTTGAATTCCTTTCAAAAGGGATCTCACCGGCAATGAATCCGCGCCGCGAGATCCGAGGCGGGGTCACCGGAGTCGATCAATGGACGCTCACGGTGAACAATAATAAAGGGCGGGATGCTTCCATTGATCGGCGAGTTTTCCGAACGCGTTAACTCGGCCGAGCAAGAAAACTTTGACGCCTATTGCCAGGGGTTCCGATTACTCCGGCTGGGTAATTGCCCACGATCCATCGGGAGTCACCGGCATGCAATCGCAGGTCATCGATTCAAAGGCCGCACCGATCTCGTTGACCGCCCAATCCAGATCGCTGATTTCCAAATGGTATTCGGGATAACTTCGACCACGTGGAAACATCCGGTGCGGCGCGGGCCATCGATCGGTGATCCAACCACCGGGGGCTCGCCGATCCCGGGTCTCTTGATGAAACAGTCGCACCAACAAGCGTGGCGTGGTGACGGCATGCGGATCGATGGGCACTTCCAATTCGAAATCATCACGGATCCAGGGCACCGAACCATCGCTTGCATCGGTCCAGTGGCAGTGGCGTATCCCGAATCGCTGTGCGACGCGTTGGCACAGCGTCTGGCGTGTTTCCCGATCGCCGCCGACGAGAGCCAGCGAGGCGGGCGGTCGAGAGATGTGCGCGGCAAGTTGTTCAATGGACCAATGGAATCGCGGGTCCCGGTAGTCGCCCGCGACATCACAGGCGGGAAGCAGCACGAAGCGTCGCGCCGTGTAACGTGGGTGCGGCAGCGTCAGTTCGCTGGCACCACCGATCAGCGGACCGTGCAGCACGACATCCAGATCAATCGTGCGCGCGCCCCAGCGAGCGCGACGTGTTCGACCCAACGCCGCTTCGATGGATTGCAAGCCTTCCAAAATGCTTCGCGCCGGCAATTCGGTGTGCAGTGCCGCGACCGCATTAAGAAACGGCGGCTGGTTGGGCGGCCCACCGACCGCCGGCGTCTCAAACAGCCGGCTGGCGCGAAATTGCGAGATTCCATCCATGGCGGCCAATCGCTCGGCCGCGGCGGCCAGCACCTCGCGGGAATCGCCCAGATTGCTGCCGAAGCTGACGAGGCATTCCGCCATGGTCGGCCATGCCTAGGACACGAGGACTTTGTTTTCCACGCGATCGACGACGCCCGCGCGGCGAATCATCGGCACGATCGCTTCGCGAAGTTTGGGACTGGGCAAATGACCGGTCACAACCACGGCGCCGGCGGCTTTGGAAACGCGAAGATGGCCGGAATGAGCCTGAAGAAGGTGATCAAATCGAAGCGCGTTTTCAATGCGATCGAGGGTTTGACGATCGCGACAAGCACTTTCTTCCACGGTCATGGCGTGGGTCCGCCGATTTTCGGGGGCTGGGGTAAGTTTTAAGGGCGGTGCGTCCGCCGCACAAACGCGGTACGGTAACCAGCCCGACTAACCATGGACAGTAGAAAAAGAAACGCAAATGATTTTTCTTCAGAAGAATGAAAAATCAGGGCCCGGGCGGACGACGGGAACCGTACGCACGATGACGCACGGCAAACCCATTCATGTTTGGTTTCGTAGCCGGCCGTCGCCAGAAGCCGCGGACGTGTAGCCGGCCTTCGCCAGAAGGCGGAAATCTTGGACGGCCCCGTGTTCTGGCGAACTTCGGCTACGCCAGTGTTCCGTGTTCTGGCGAACTTCGGCTACGCCCGTGTTCCGTGTTCTGGCGAACATTGGCTACGCCCGTGTTCCGTGTTCTGGCGAACATCGGCTACGCCCGTGTTCCGTGTTCTGGCGAACATCGGCTACGTCAGTTTTGACGCGAATGAAGGACTAAAACGGGCTGCCACCAAATGGATTGTCGTCGCCACCCATGCCGCCAAAAGGATCGTCATCCGCACCACCGCCGCCGCCAAACAGATCGTCCATCACGTTGCCGCCGGCGTCATCGGCGGGTGCTTGGACGCCAGCGGCCGCATCGGCCGGGGCAAGCTCCGACTGGGCGGCTTCGTCAGCCAATCCGTCGGGCACGGTTTGCGAGTCCAATTTCCACTTGATCAACGGGCTGTCGGTGGGACGCAGACACTGGATTGCACCGGAGGTGCCGACCAGGTACAGACGATTGGTCAGGGTGTTGTTCAAAATCTGCGTGGGGCGGAAACGTTTGGCCAGCGGCCTGGCCCGGCCGGTGTTGACGTCGATGACAGCCATCAAACCGGCCGCGGTGGTGACGTACAAATCGTCTTCCACCGCAGTGTGGATCTCGCCCACGCCCCGCACGGGTTGGTCCCACAAACGATCGCCATTGGCGGCGTTCAAGCAGTGCAAGGTGCCGAAGACGCTGCGGATCAAGACACGATCGCCAACGATAATGGGGCGTTCTTCAAAAGGCACACCGATGGCTTGGGACCACATCACATCGCCGGTACGCGTGGCGCGAATGCCATAGACCATGCCGGCGTTGCAGCCAAGAAAGAAACGGTCGCCACTTGCCGCGGCGGCACCACCGGGCGCGATGCCATCGGTTTCCAAACGAAACAAAACCGAGGGTGTCCCCTGCGATTCCATGACGTAACAATGTTCGCTGGACGTTGTCCAACAGGTCAGCGATGACGTGGGTGCTTGTACCGGTGGCGACAACGCGGATCCCTGGACATGTTCGGTGTAAGGGTCCAGCATGATGTCGCGGCGGGGATAGGCTTCGAAATTTCCGCCGACCGTGTGCACGATGACGTAATCACCGGCGACGGAGGCCCCAAACAATTCCGCACGACGTAGCGATAGTCTTTCGCGAATGATTCCGGTTTCGGCGCGAACCTGGATGATGTTTCCGCCGTTGGTAACGACCACGCTTGAATTACCGACGCCCAGCGGACCGTATCCCAGCCGACGATCGCCCACGCGTGCCCGCCAATCCAGTTTTCCCGTTTCGGCATCGCGTCGTTCCAAGGTGCCATCATTGGCAATCGCATAAATCCACATCCTGGGTTGCTTGATCTCGCGGATCGTGGCGGTGATCCCACGTCGTTTCAAACGCCGGATGTCATTGGACGCAATCCGCCGAATTTCGTCCTCCTCGCGATCGGGAGTCGCCTGTTTGCCGGCGGCCTCGGGAACCAACAATTCCGGCAGCCGTATCCGCGTTAAGACACGCTCGTTTTCGGCGCCCTGGTCGGCGACGATTTCCAAGAAACGCTGCTGGGCAGTGGCGTCCTTTTCCAGCCGAATGTCGACCAGCGATTGGACCCCGTAGGGAGTCGCGAGCGTTTGCGTCCATTCGATCTGCAAACCCAAACTGGCCGCCAAGCTGCCCGTCATCAAATCGTCGGCTCGGCGATATTGTGCCCACGCCGAATCGACGGGTCCGCAGGCGACGGCCAACATCGATCCGAGCAGAGCCAGTCCGCGGGCGAAGTGGGCGGGAATTGACGACATGATTGGTATCCAAAGAAATCGGACCGAAAAGCGAGGCCGCGTCGATACGCGAACCCGCATTGTAACCCGTGATCGGTCGCCGATCGAAGCAAACTCGCCAGCGGAATCGATCTCAATCGCCCAGCCCATCGACACGACTGTACCAAACGCCTTTGCTTCGTCCAGCCAGCAGGTTGGGGCTATTGAGCCAAGGGGCCGCTACCGACCAAACTGCGGCGAAGCCCGCAAAATCCCGGGCAGCCGATCCCGATTCCTGCGGAGCCAATATGCCAAAGAAAATTTTGATGATCGTGGGCGATTTCGTGGAAGATTACGAAGCGATGGTGCCCCGGCAAATTTTGCTCTGTGCCGAATATGACGTCGATGTGGTTTGTCCGGGCAAGCAACCCGGCGAATCGGTTGCGACAGCGATCCATGATTTCGAAGGCGACCAAACCTACAGCGAAAAGCCCGGTCATCGCTTCGGCATCAACGCCGACTTCGACACCGTTTCGGTGGACAATTATGCGGGCTTGGTGATTCCCGGCGGTCGAGCCCCCGAGTACCTGCGCTTGAATGAATCGCTGCTGGAAATCGTTCGACAGTTCGATTCCGCCAACAAGCCGCTGGCCGCAATTTGTCATGGCGCTCAAATTTTGGCGGCCGCCGGAGTGCTGGCCGATCGCCAATGCAGTTGCTACCCGGCGGTTCGTTTCGAAGTCACCGCGGCGGGCGGCCACTACATCGAAGCCAGCGATTCCATGGATAACGCCCATGTCGACGGGCACCTGGTGACCGCACCGGCGTGGCCCGCACATCCGGCTTGGATGCGTGAATTCATGCGGCTGCTGCGATGAAATGGTCGTGGCGAATGAAGGGCTTGGTCGCCGCCTGGATCGTGTTCGGGATCGCGCTGCGTTTCCAAGTGTCGCCGCCCTGGGTGGACACAAATCGCTCGGCGCCGAACCACGCCGCCCCCCTGGATGACGCCAACATCCGCCGGCTGCGAAAGATCGTGCGCGAGGTCGTCACATCAAACGACTTCGATCCGACGCAGAAACTCGGGAACGCCGACGACGCACGACGCGGGCAATTGGAAGCATGGGGCGTCCGGCGGATGATCTTTGAAAGCTATGACCCGCAAGCACGCTGGGTTGTCGGCGTCGGGCCCGATGGCAAACCGGGCCAAGCCAACATTGATGACGGTGCTAATGGCGTGGTCGACGACCCCGGCGAGATTGGTGCCAGCAACAGCGACGACACTTTTGAAATTTTGCCATCGGAAGACAACGACGGAGTTTTGTCCCCGACGCTTGATCCGTCGCGGTACCGCGTCCTGTCGCGTGGTGGCTTTGTCGAACATCGCCAGTCCGATGCGGCGGCTGGCGCAAAAAAAATCCCCGAGCGCGTCACCGTGCTCGGGGAAACATTCGAAATGTTGATCGAGATCAAACGGCCGCTTCGGCGGGAACCACGTTGATGCGACGACCCTTGCGGTCGAACTTGACGTGGCCGTCGACCAGGGCAAACAAGGTGTAATCGTTGCCGGTACCGACACCGCGGCCGGCGTGCCACTTGGTTCCGCACTGGCGGATCAGAATATTGCCCGCGCGAACGGCCTCGCCGCCGAAACGCTTGACTCCGCGTCGCTGGGCATTCGAATCGCGACCGTTGCGACTGGAGCCCTGTCCCTTTTTATGTGCCATTTGAAAACCTAATCTGGATTGCAACGAGACCGCGAATTGTCCGACCAACCGGCCGTGAAGCGTGCCATCCCGCCGAAAAGTGTGTGGGTCTGCCGATTCGCTCGGGTTCCGGAGTGTAGAAATCCTCCCGCGATCGCTCAAGGGGCATTTTCGCCCCGATTTTCACCTCGCACGTCCGTTTGGATCCCAACTTCCATCGATGGCCAAGCTGTATTTCTACTACTCGGCGATGAATGCCGGGAAATCAACCATCCTGCTGCAATCGGCACACAATTAGCGCGAACGCGGGATGCGAGCGTTAATCATGGCTCCGGAAATGAATGAGCGTGATGGAGTGGGTTTCGTCCGATCTCGCATCGGTCTGGTCGCCGAAGCAAAAACCTTCACGACGGCGGACAACTTGCTCGAGGTGATTCGTCGGGAAGCGGCACCGCTGCATTGCGTTTTGATCGACGAGGCGCAATTTTTAACCCGCCTGCAGGTGCGGCAATTGAGCGATGTGTGTGATGAACTGGATATTCCCGTCCTGGCTTATGGTTTACGAACCGACTTTTTGGGGCACTTGTTTGAAGGCAGCGAAATGCTGCTTGGCTGGGCCGATTCGCTGGTGGAGGTGAAAACCATTTGCCACTGCGGCCGCAAAGCCACGATGAACATGCGAATTGATTCCAAAGGCCGCGCGATTAAGGAGGGCAGCCAGATTTTGATCGGCGGCAACGAGCGATACGCCGCGGTGTGCCGCAAACACTTTAAGCAGGGGATGTCCGAACGCGGCGAAAACGAACTGCCGCTGGATCTGTGAGTGCCGGCCGTAGCCGATGTTCGCCAGAACGCGGAGGTTTCGATTTCCGGCTTCTGGCGAAGGCCAGCTATGTCCCCCAAGGTTTATGTCCCCCAAGGTTTCCGGCTTCTGGCGAAGTCCGGCTACCGGAAAAGGAATGACGCCTGATCAAGCAAACTTTGCCGATTGGGGGACCTGGATCGATTTTGCGGAATATTCCGAAAATTCATTCAGGTGGGCAATCGCGGGCGACGATACCGCTGATGAAACGAGCCCTTTGTCCGGTGATCGATCCGGGGAGAGGGCAACCTCCCCCTCTCGATCGCCTTCCCCCCAAGGATGGTCTCCGTGCGTCGCTCCAAAATTTCTTCGTCTCCCTCGTGGCTGCGGCCGCGACGTAGCCGCTTGGTCCCGATAGGACGTTGGGTCCTGGTGGGACTGGCGTTGCTAGGTTCCACCGCGCCGATGGGATTTGCCCAAACCAACACATCCGGTGCACGGTCGCCACGGCACAGCGAACGTGTGGCACGTGCTTCCTGGACGCCGACGCGAACACGCCACGCGAATCCCGAACGCAAATCCGTTGACAACAACGGGTCGGACACGACGCGATCGGTTCGGGCGGAATCGGCCACCGACGACGCCATGCCATCGTCACGTCGGTCATCGCGTCGCCAGGGGCCCGCACAGCCGGTCAGTTTGGCGACCACGCCGCTGCGAGACGTTCACGAAAACGCCAATCACAACAACACAACTCACAGCGCCGTCCGCCAGGTCGATCACACATCTGAATTGTCGGTGATGCCGGCACTGCCAAGCGTCGAAGCCTATCCGGCGGCCGCGCCCATGCAGGGCGGATATCCAGTCCCGATGCAGGGACAGGTGCTGGCGACGCCCATCATTGGGTCCGATGTGGTCATCGCGTCGGATCACGGCGGCACCGCTTGTGATGCTTTGCCGGGCGGCTGCGGCTGCGGCGATTCGGTCTGTGGCGGCAGCTGCGGATTTGAACCCGTTTGCGGCGTCGGAACGCCGATTGTTGGTGTCGTTGAACCGGGTTGTGGAGCTGGGGGGCTCTTCGGAACCGGTCTGTTAACCGGCGGTGGCTGCGGCGTGGGATCGGCGTGCGACGGCGGCTGTGATGCTTTGGGGGGAAACGGTTGCTGCAGCATGTGCGGCGAACTGGCCAGTCCTCAAGCTTGGCGTCCTTGCGTGACGCTGTGCGTGCCCCAGGACGGCTGGGTCAGCTTTGAATACCTCGCCTGGTGGCAAGACGGCATGAGCCTGCCACCCTTGGTCACCACCAGCACCGACCCGGGCGTCGCCCGCAACCAGGCTGGTGTTTTGGGCGCGGGACCGACCCGAGTTTTGTTTGGCGGCAACGACGTCTTGGACGATGCCTTTGACGGTGGACGCCTGCGATTTGGCGTGTGGCTGGATCGTTGTCACACGTGGGGCATCGGTGCGGAATACTTTCAACTGGGCAGCGAGACCGATTCGTTTTCGGCGACCAGTTCCGGCAACCCCATTCTGGCTCGACCCTTCGTCAACATTCTGAACGGTGGCGTTGAAGATTCCGAACTGGTCGCCTTTCCCGGGGTGATTTCCGGCAATGTTGGCGTGCGGGCGACAAGCCAATTGGTGGGTGGCGGATTTTCGATCCGGCGTTTGCAATCGTGCAACGAAGGTTGCAGCGGCGGCCTGTTCTGCGGCTGTGCCGAACACGTTTGCAGCCGCAGCGAATTGCTGGTGGGCTACCGGTATTTGGAATTGGAAGAAGGCGTGACGATCACCGAAAACTTGGTCGCCACCGATGGTTCCAACGGCCGCTTTGACCTGTTCGATTCGTATGAAACACGCAACCAATTCAACGGCTTTGACCTGGGTTGGATGTATCGCCGCACACGCGGTTTCTGGACCCTGGACAGCACCATCCGCTTGGGCATCGGCAACACACGTCAGCGGGTCCGCATCAACGGACAAACAACGATCACCGATCCGGCGACCACGCCAACGGTCCAAACACTTCCGGGCGGCCTGTTGGCTCAGCGGTCAAACATTGGCACCTACGAGCGTGATGAATTTACCGTCGTGCCCGAATGGTCGTTGGGATTGGGTTACCAGTTGACCGATCATCTGCGTGCAACGCTCGGATACAACTTCATTTATTGGTCCAACGTGGTGCGGCCGGGACAACACATTTCGCGTGACTTGAATCCGAACTTGTTGCCGCCTGAGGCCGATCCGTTGACCGGTGGCTTACGACCCCAATTCGCGTTCGATTCGACCGATTATTGGGTTCAGGGGATCAGTGTCGGTGGTGAGTTCCGTTGGTAAAGGACTCACTTTGTACCGGCTTCGATTCCGAAAGATGAGCGATAACGCGGGATCGGTGTGACGATCTCGCAGGCCCCGTTTTCAATTCCACCGCTGCTGCAACGTCATGGTCTGGTCCTCGCTCTTCGGAAGCCTCCGTCGTTCCCGCGACACCTTCGTGCAACGCGGCAAGTCGTCTACCGCCGGGATTCGCAAACACGCGCCGACGCGTCGTCATCCGCGACTGGAAACGATGGAGCGTCGCAAGTTGCTGGCGACGGACTTGGCATCGATTACCGGCCAAGTTTTTATCAATTTGGCGGACGATATTGGCTCGGCAGGCGATCCCCCGGTCCTGGTCGACAACACTGGCGCCGTCGTCAATCCCGGCGACCCGGGTGCCCAGGGCGTCACGGTCGAATTGTTTCGCGACAACGGTGACACCGCCGGGGCGTTCGATTCCAACGACACGTTGGTGGGGACGGATACCACCGATCCGACAACCGGCATTTATCGCTTCGATGGGTTGACGGTCGACACGTATTTTGTGCGTCAACAAAATGTCACCGGCTTGAACGTGCCCTCCTTCGCCGCTCCGGAACTGGTGCAGGTCACTCAGGCCGATGGTGAGCAAACCGTCTTGATCGACGATTTCAGCGATACCACCGAAGTGTCGTTTGACGCCACACCGGCGACGCCCGTGGAATCCGAATTCCAAAGCAATCTGACGGGCACCGTGGGCGGTCAGCGGGATGTGCAACTGACCAACACGAATAACACCGGGCAGTTTTCGATCTTCCTGGGACAAAATTCCGGCCAGGTTTCCGTGGGTTCCAACGGCGGCGCGACCGGCACGGCCCTGATCCAGTACGACGGGCCCGATGGTGCGATGACACTCGACGCGACGGGTCTTAACGGCGCGTCGCTGGGCGGGGGCGCCGCCACCGATCCGCTGGCCACCGGCGGCGGATTGATTTTGAACGCAAACACGCAGCTTGATGGTGATGAACTATTCATCCAAGTCTTTAGCGATGCCGCGAATTCGTCGACCGCAACGGTACCGCTGACACAAACGACAAACTTCGAAGAGATCTTCGTTCCGTTTTCCAGCTTCACGACCACCACGGGCACGGGCGCGA
>JBCCRW010000058.1:0-19322 GCA_039201055.1 Planctomycetota bacterium
GCTTCAGCATCACTGACCACGGCTCGAGAGTGCCCGCAGGCGACCACAGCCGCTCCCAACGCGATCGCCCGCAGAAAATCGGACAAAATTTTCGGGCCACGATCAACCGGCACTAAATCAACAGCCCGCTAGCCGCCGGTATCGGCACTCACGCCAGTGGGATTCGCCTCGGAGAGGCGTGCTACTTTGGAGTCGCTTCGTTGCATCAGAGCGATTGCAGGTACCGAATTTGCGCTTGCTCTTTGCCGCTTGTCCAACCGCCTTCCAGGATGCCCACCAGCTGTCGGCGTATACCGCGATCCAAACGCAGTGCATGCAGGATCGTGCGGTTTCGGGGTAGCTGGACCTTGTCGATGTAGTATCGGGCGACGTCGTCGGAATCACTCGAATAGTCCCGCGAAAGCGCACCGAAGACTTCCGAAACCATTCGCATATCGATGCCGCATTGGCGAATCAGCGCATTGGCAATGCCCTCTTCGTCGGTCGAAACCATATTGGTGTTGCCCGCGATGATGGATTGCACGGTGGCGTCTTCTTGACCCCGAATCTGGACATAGGCCCGGTCGGACATGATCGCACCCAACGTTCCTCCGACGGCAACGCCAACCGCCACACCCAACGGGCCCAACCATAGTCCTGCAATCGCGCCCGAGGCGGCGCCAGCGGCAAAGCCACCACCCATCACCGTCACCTCGCGACCCAGCGCGTCGGCCTTGTCTTCCGCCGTTCCCACGTTGTAGACCGCGACCACAATCGTGAAGACCCACAACGCACGCCCGGCGTTGCCCAACCGCCGCATTTTTGCGTTCACGCCTTTGTTGGCACGACCTGCCGAATCGACGATGTCCATCAGCAATTCGTCTTGTTGCCCTTTGGTCAATTCATCAAATGGCAAATCAAATTTTTTCTTGGCCGCTTTCTTGATTAGATCATCCAGCGCCAACCCTTTCGCCTTCATCGAACTCGCCTTGGCGCGGCCGATATCGCTGGTCCGTTTCCGAGCCGCCTCCATAATTTCGTTGCGCATTTCATTGGCCATTTTGGCGGCCTCGTAAGGCGTCATCACGCCGCTTTGAAGCGCCCCGCGAAGCTCCTTGGACATCGTTTGAACGCTCTGCAAATACTGCTGGCGAACCGCGGCATCGTTGATCCAGCGATACCCAAAGTTCAACGCCTGGACTTCGGCCTGGTGCAAGGCCGCTTGATACGACGAATCGTTGCCATTGGAATTCATGATCGTGGGAACTCGCTTTAAAGTCTTCGACGGAATGGGGGGGACGAATGGGGAACAGCCTTCCAGCAGCGCGGACCCGCCGCTCGCGATTCAAGGCTTCGATTGTGAAAGCACCGTCAGCATGAGATGACCGTTGATGCCAAACTGTTTTTTGGACGCCATTGCCGACCACTTGCGGACTGTCGAAGCCGCCGCATCGGTAAGCGACACCTGCAGCCGATCTTGGTCGGTGACCTGAACGGCCACCGTTTGCTCGTCCACCACCGTCGCTTGCGTGACCATCATGGATTGATAGGGTGGACCAAAGTCGATTCGGTCCAGAACCGTCGACGAACCCAAATCAACCCACAGCCAGTGCAAGGTCTCCTCGTAAGGTCGATCTTCACCAGTGACCACCAGAACCGTGCCATCGGTCCGTTGCCACTGGGCTTCGAGTGATCGACCCGGAACCGGACATCGCGCGACGCCATCGGTCAAATGGCCCATCGCCGAATCGTCGGCCAGATCCAAGGTCAGGTGGGAAACGAGTTGCATGAAAAAAACGATCTTCGAGTGGTGCGGTTAGACGCCCTCGAAGACCGTTTTCGTTGCTTCGCCCGTTTTGTTGCTAAGAAACCGTTTGTTGCTAGGAAACCGTTTGTTGCTAGGAAACTGCTCGTCGCTTTGTTCCCATTTGATTTTTGGGCGTCCACAGGTAGCCCGCCTTCGCCAGAAGCCGGAAAATCTCGGAGATTCCGTGTTCTGGCGAACAACGGCTACCTACATTCCGTGTTCTGGCGAACAACGGCTACCTCCATTCCGCGTTCTGGCGAACAACGGCTACCCTTTCGATCGGCGCCGCGATCGCCACGCCGCGGCCGCCGCAACGAGACCCAAAACGCCCATCGACGTGGGCTCGGGAACGCTGGCAACGGCAATGATCTCGATGTTGTCGATCTCCATTTCACCGTTCCCATTGCGATCGAAGTCGTTGATGATGATCTCAATCGCCGCATCCCCGTCCAGCAAATCCGACAAACCGACCAAACCGCTGCGGGCAAATTGGTTTTCCGAATCCGCCGGGTCGTAGTCCATAAAATCCAAGTCGATGTTGTTCTGGTCGGATTCGCGGAACCAGACGTTCGAGGCACTCGTGCGATAAAAAATGTCGTAGCTATCGGGTAAATCGCCCGGCGTGCCTTCGATATCAAAGCGTAGACGAAAGTTTTCAAAACCCGTGCCATCGAATGTCAAGTACAGCAGCGCGTCGTTGCCAAAGTCGTCGTCCTCGACGCCTCCGCCGGTATCGACGTCGAATATCGAAACGCCGCCGATGTCAAAATCATCGCCACCACCGGCAAGGTCGTCCCACTTGATCGTGCGACTGGGTCCATAGGTGATGCCACTGGTACCCGATGTGTACGACAAAAAGCCGCCGCCGCCGTTGTTATCAAATTCCGTTTCATCGCCCAGAAAGGCCTGCAAGTTCGCATTGCCGCCGATCGTGTTGTCAACTTCGGCGGCGAAATCGAACTTATTCGGATTGCCCGGAAAGTTGTAGTCGTTTTCGAAATGCCAAAACGCGACCACTTCATCGGCGGAAGACGTTCGACCGGTGAAGGCACATCCCAGCACCAGGATCGCTAGGAAAAGACGCTGTTTTATCAAGCTGCGGTTCATTGAGTTCTCAGGTTGGTAGTGAACGAGGCGACGAGTCCCCGGGAGATGCGGTCATCGCCTCGGAGAGGCGAGCTACTCATTTTTTTGCGCGACACTAGGTTCCAAAATTCGTACGGAAGTCGGCGAAGTCCAGCAAGTCGACCGTCCCATCGCCGTTTGCATCGAACGAGCCCTCGAAGGCCAAATCGCCGACGGCCAATCCAAAGGATTGCCGGAAGTCGGCGAAATCCAGCAGGTTGACGCTTCCACTGCCGTCCGAATCACCGTACTTGCGAAAGAAGCCGTCCGCAGCGCCTTGACCAAAAACAATTTCGTCTTCGTTGCCGGCTGCACCGGTCACCGCAACCAAGGCTCCGGGGGCGATGCGTAATTCGTAATCGCCGTCGGCCAGCGTGTTGGGAAGCTGAGCCCGATCGATAATGCCGGCACCGGCGGCAAAGGTCAGTCGAATTCGTGTTCCCGCCTCGTGGGGCTGGGCGATGACGTCAATCGCCGTGATCTCGTTCCCGTCCGCATCGACCAGAGAGAAACCCGCCTCATCGGGAGCATCGACGGGCACCGAGACATCCCAGCTGAGGGCGGTGATTTCCGATCGTGTCACACGGCCATCGTTGATTTGAATATTGTCCACCTTGGGCACCAAGCGGGTCGTTCCCGGCGTGGGCGAAACGGCTCGCCAAGCGTCCACCTCGTTCCCGCCAAGATTGAAATCCACCCGCTGCAGCGACGGACCATCGCCGTCGGCGGTCTCCGGCCACGGTGAACGGTCGTCGTAGAACACTTCGTCCACCAGCACACGCGGGGTCACCGTGGGTTCGTCCACCGGCGCCGCATCGGGGGCGCGAAGACGCACGATGCCCTCCGAATTGCCAAGTGAATCGCTTAGCGGACCGACCAAGGCAAGCGTTTCATCCATGCCGTATTGATTGCGAAACGCTTGGACTCGCAACGCGTTGGTCGGCAACTCTGGGTCGAAGGGGACCAACACCAACGAAGCACCGGCGGCCAGCAAGTGGTTGTCGCCAAAAGTGAATTCCGTTTGCCCGGTGATTTGATAGTGCAGCAAATCGATGTCCGACTGCGTCGAATTGGCAATTTCGATGAATTCCAAATCGCTTTCTTCAATCGTCGAATCGATGGCCAGCGCCGACGTGCTTGGCGGTTCCGGGTGAAAATGCACTTCCGACAAATACACATCCGGCGTTCTGGATTCACCATTGGGCCCGCCCAGCGAACGCTGTGCCAGCGGCAGTAAACGCGAAGCGATGTCGGGAGTGCGTCCGACGCTGACGCCGTTGAAGGTCGCGTCGAAACTTGCAAAGTCGGCAAGCCCCACCACTTGGCCCGCTTCACCCCGCGTCAGCCAAATCGTTTCGCCTTGAGAACCCGACAATGCGAAATGATTGGGAAGCGGATTGTCCGGCGTTGGGTTGAAGTCGCTTTCGTCAAAGACGATGTAGCCGCCGGCCGGCAAGATTGTCCCGGCGGGAATGACAAATTTCGGAAGTTCGTCGTCATCGTCGCTCAGAAACCAGCCGCCGATATCAATCGCACCCGAGGTCGAATTATGCAGCTCGATCGCATCCATCAGCGGCAGGTCGGTGTGCGACAGAACTTCGGTGATCACAACACCCGGCAAGCCAGGGTCAGCGGCACCGGGAGTTCCGCCGGTGGGTCCCGAGGATCGCCAGGCATACGACTTTTCCGCCACGTACAGCGGAGCCCCCAGTGGGTCAACGGAAACCAGCGAGCCGCCGGCGCCGTCAGCCCAACGACTCCACGGATCTCGGTCGGAATAATCAAATCGGACCAGCAATTCATCCGATGCATCGCGTAGTTCGATCTCTTCGCCACTGTTCCGCAGGCTACCGGAATATTCGCCCAAGATAATTGCCGGATCGACATCGGGATAAACACTTTGAAACGCGTCGATGTCTTTGACCAGCAAACCATACTGACCGGGCGACAATTCCGCCGTTGCATCTAATTGCAGCGGAGAACTGGGGCCTTCGACCAACGTCAAATCGGCAAGCGATAGGATGGTCGCTTCGGCACCGGAAGTCACGTTCAGCAACTCGATGAATTCAGCGTCCTCATCTTCAAGCGGATGATAGTGAACTTCCGTGACCCGCAGGCTGCCGGCCGTCGCCGGCGTGCGGGGGACCACAAAATCGGCTTTGGAAAGCGCCGACCAGGTTCCCTCGGCATCCAGGGCCCGAGCGTTGATGGTGGTCGAATCTTGCAGCACGATGTTGGGCAGATCACCAAAGCTGGCGCTCAATTCCGCATCGAAACTTGTGTCGCTGCTGGTTGGCGAAAATTGATGCAATTCCACCGCCAACACATTTTGCCCCAGCAACAGCAGGCTGGGGTCGAGCGTAAAGGTCAACAGGCTGGATTCGGCAGCCCCACCAATCGCCGAATTCGCGGTCGTTTGATAATCGATGATGCCGGCGGGCAGGTTGTCGCGAGCCACTTCAACGCCATTGAGGTACACGACGATGCCGTCGTCGCGTCGGATGCGAAGCGTCAGCGAGGTGGCGTCGTCGCGATCGACGGTGAACGATTTACGAAAATAGCTGGTGATGTGCTTGTTGGCCGCATCACCGCCAAAGGAAATCACGGTCGCTTCGTCGCCATCGCCGTAGCCGAATTCACCCACGCCGGTGGCCCAGCCACTGTCGTCAAATCCGGCATCCATCCAGGTTGTGCCCAGATCGCTTCCGGTATCGTCGTAACTCCATTGCTGGCCCAATTCGATCAATGACAAATCTTCGGAATTGGTGACGTATTCAATCGCACTGGGTGACAAAGCGCCGCCGGGCAAACGTGGGTCGCTGCCGTCGGTGGTGTAATAAATGGTCTGTGGCCCAGCCATCGAAAGTCGATCACCGGGTGCAATCGGATCACCCGTGAACTCCGTGCCATCAATGCGTAATTGCGGCGCACCCAGTGACGGGTACAGTGGTGCCGGAACGATCCGCGTGTAGCCGCCCTGGCCATCGGGAAGCGCCAAAACGGTTTCCCGCAATTGGTCGACCAAGACGCCGTTGCGGAAGGGCAAATAGTTGTCGCGTATGTCGGCGATCGCGTTCAAGTAGTCCGCTTGACCGATGGGGTTGTTGGTTCGCGAACTGTGGGCGTCACCCCATCGCGCCGATTCGGCGATGACGGCCGTTTCCAGCGCGGCGGCTTCGGTGTTCCACGATTCGATTTGCCGATCAACAGTCGTCGGCCCGGCACCAAACAAATTGGCTTGCACGATGTCGGCAAAACGCAGACGGTATTCCGTGTTGGCCATCAATTGTTGGTGCAGCCACTGCGGATTGAAATTGCCGATGCTGTTATCAAAGTTCGGGTCGTTGTAGGGACCGTTTCGGTTGACGATCAATCGATTCGTGCCATCCAAATCACGCATCGTGTGTTCGGCATCGTGGACAAAGTATTGGAATCCTTCTTCGCCGTTGCGATTGTAGATTGCGAAATAGTTGTTGATTTGCCGATTGCCGCGGAACTTCGAGATCGGAGCGTCAAAGTTTCCGCCACGAAGAATCTCGATCATGTAAACGATCAAGTTGTCGACATCGACAAGGACATCCAAGTTGGGATCGCGAGTGCCATCGGGTGCAAGACCCTGTACGGCCAAATACGCCGCGTCATCGACAAAGGCGGGCGTGAAGCCATCGGCCGCGCGGGCGGTGGCGGCGTTGTAAAGCCGCGTGTACGCGTCCATGTTGCCGTCGGTCGCGAAGTTTTGATTGGGGCCCCGTTCGGGCTTAATGACGTCGTAGTCGTCCGCATCGCCGCCAAAATAGGTTTCGGCATAGCGGGCTTCGGAGCGTTCTTGGGTTTGAAACAGACCCCAATATTGGCCGTTCAAATACAGGTGCACCCAGCGGCTGTTGGTCGCCGGTTCTCCCATCAACGCCTGGTTCTTCCTTGAAAAGTATTCGGTGATGAACTGATTGCTCGCGTTGCCGCGACTGGACCAGGAATAGTTCTGGGCGGTTCGCAAATCGATCTTTTCAAAGGTGTCCGCCGCATCGGGACCATGCAGCGGATATTCAAGCGAGCTGGCGCCGTATTCGTTCCGAAAGAACAGTCGAAACGAGTGCTTGGCATTGAAATCATTGCGACTGAATCCGCCACGGATTCGCACGCCGCCGTTGATCTGGAAACCTTCGGTCCCGTCGGGATGAATCAGTTCGAACGATGCCGGCCGTTCCCAATCGCGCCCGGTTTGCCGCGCGTTGGAATAAATACCGATGTCGGGATCAAACAAATTGTCGATGTCAGTGTTGATCGTCCACGTTGGCAACGACAACAACGCGTCTTTGACGGCCTGCGGGCCAACGGCGTTGATCACATCGGGGTCCATCCCATAATCGACAACATTGGTTTTCCAAGTATCCGGGAACCCATCGGGCGCGCTGCCGTCGTTGGATTGCAGCAGCACGTCATCCAGGAACAAATACGTCCACGTGGTGCTGGGCGACGCGATGTAGTCGTCACGGACGGCGGCGGCACGCAGCACCGTGGTCGCATCGATCGCCAGCGGACCGCTGTAGGTCAGCGAGTTTTCGGGCGTGGGATCTGACCCATCGGTCGTGTAAATGATTGTCGCGCCCGCGGAAGCCGTCGTCAAAACGACGTTTTGAGTCGATTCATAAAAGCCCGCCCCAACACTTGCACCGACCGGTTCCAAGAAACCAAGAGCGCCATCCACGTTAAACGTGCCCGGCGTCGGTGTTTCAAAAAAGCGGTCCCCATCGGCATCAAAACCAACCACCCTGAGCTCCGTTGAAAGCAGGAAGCTGGTGTCGCTGGGTGTCGAATTGAGGCCCTGGATCGCGAGCACATTGGTCCCATCGACCAGCGCCGCGGCGGCACCGGTATCCAGCACAATCGTTTCGGCCAAAACCGCGTCATTGGGCTCGCGTGCGGCCGTCGCGGACGAATCGAAATCGATCGTCGTCGGAGCGTTTCGACGAGCGACTTCCACACCATTGATGTAGGCGACAAACCCGTCGTCGTACGCGGCCTGGATTTCAACCAGCGAGACGTCCTGCGCGTTTTGCACATCGAATTCCCGGCGAACATAAACCGATGCGTTGCTGCCACGCATCCCAACGGCGATGTCCGTCGCGACCCACGGGTTGTTTCCGGCAATGTACGGCAAACCGGCGGAAAGACCCCCAGCGGCAACGTCACCGACCAGATCAAACACGCTCGCATTGAATGCCGTGTGGATGCCGGGGGCCGCGAACAATTCGACGCTGGCACCACCGCCAGCTTCAAACATCACCAATTCCAAATCATAGGCGCCCGGCTCGGTGATGTTGAAAACCTCGATCGTGTCGCGGGCCGCTCTTGTACCAGGAAACTCGCTGCTGAAATCGCCCGCGGACCCGGAAAGCGATAGCGAGAAACCATCGTCGGAATTGACACCAAACGAATACACACCCGCGGCAGGAATTTGCACCTGAGTGGTCGCGCGGATCACAAAGTGATCGACGTCGTCGCCGATGTTCTGCGACGGGAACGCCATGTCGTTTCCGAAATTGCCGCCGCTTCCGGTGCCACGAAAGTTGATGGTCTCCGTCCGCGCCTGGGCGACACTTTGTTGATAGGCGGGTGTTGCCAGCACCTGATTGGCGATGGCCAGGCTATTGACGATCCCATCGAATGCACCCGAGGGCCGGGCCTTGACATAGGTGACGTCAAAACCGGGCGGCGAAATCCCAAACCCGATTCCGGTGGGACCCGATGACCAGGACGAATCGTCAAAGCCAACCTGCGTCCACGAATTTCCAAGACTTGCATCGGAGGGAACAAAGTAGCGCGCATCGTCGCCCACCTGGACGACCGATTCGACTTGAAATTCCGGTCCGTAGCTGACATCGGTACGCAGCCCCGGCAACGTCGGCGCGTACTGGTCCGCGATGGCCAGATCGGGCGTCAGCAAACCCAGATATTCGCCGTCGGCGGAAAGACGAAAATTGGTGTGCAAATTGCCGCCGGGATCAGTGCGATCTTTCCCCGAAGCAAAAACCACCAAAAATTCCCCCGGACCCAAGGTCGTCGTCGCCGGAAATCGCCATTGATCCGGTTCGGTCGGATCGTCGGTCAACGCCCAGCCACCGAGATCAAGTGATTCGTTGCCGGCGTTGAAAATCTCGATCCAGTCGCTGGAGTCGCCGTCTTCGTCGTCGAGCGAGGCGGCGACGGAGCTGGCGACCTCGCTGATGATGGGGTCAGCCGCCATCACGCGGCGATCGCAAAGTTTCTCCAGGCGTAGTCTGCGATTGGCACCGTTGCGTCGCTTGCGAACCAACTCGGATTGCCGGCGGGCGGGTTTGGACGAACGGAAACCGGCCGAATGAGAACCACGACGGGGCCTGAGCGACATGACAAGACTGCGAAAGACGAGCGGGAAAACTTAGGCCACCAGTTTAACCGGATCCTCACACGCAATGCAGCATATGACGCCATTAATTGTCGCCCTCGGGAAATTGGGTAGCCGCTGTTCGCCAGAACACGGAAGCCCCCGGGAACTCCGGCTTCTGGCGAAGACCAGCTACCGATGGATCGGCGTAGCCGCTGTTCGCCAGAACACGGAATCGACCGGGACCTCCGGCTTCTGGCGAAGACCGGCTACCAATGGATCGGCGTAGCCGCTGTTCGCCAGAACACGGAATCGACCGGGAACTCCGGCTTCTGGCGAAGGCCAGCTACGGTGGGTGCCCTTGAATGAAGCTGGAAAAAATGCTCTACCGATCGTCCGCTTCAAGCGGTTCGGCTGCACGGTCATCCGCGTCCAAATTCTCGGCTTCGCGTTCCGCTTTCTCCCGTTCCGCACGCATGCGAGCGCGTTCCTGACGCATTTGCTCCAGACGCTCCTGCATGTTCTTCATCGCTTCATCGTGCTTTTTCCAATCCTCCGCGTACTCCGCGGCGGCATCCTCTCCCATGGCCGAAAAGTCTTGGTCCTCGATCAACTTTTGATTGGGACGCTCGTTTGGCCGGGGCATCGAAGCGAGTGCGGATGCTTGCTCTAGCGGATCGAGCGCCATCGCCAATTGCAAACCTCCCAGCGCGATATACCAGTTCCGACTGGCCTCGATCAATTTGATTTCCAGTTCAGTGGCCTTCGTTTCCTGGATGTTCAATTTGATCAAATCGGTTTGCCCCGCCTCAAAGGCAAACTCAAACCTTGCCAAAACATCTTGCGACAACCGAAACGCCTCGGCGGCCTGCTGGTAGATTTCGCGTGCCTTTTCCAAGCGGTTGCGAGCGATCTGCAATTCGTTGGCGATCTTGTCGCGGGTCAAACGCTGCTTCTGTTCAATCTGTGCCAACTTACCGGCGGTCGACTGCAACTTACCCAGTGCCTTGCGCCGCTGAATCGGCACCTCGCTCACGAAGCCCAGCACCAATTCAAATTCACCCTTATCGTCCGACGAACTGGACGGTTCGCCCATGTCCTGGGACGCTTCGGCGATCAGATCAAAGTTGGGCAAAAAATCATTGCCGGCCAAGCGGCGATCCAATTGCACCTGTCGCGCTTCCAACTGCAACAGATCCAGCTCCGGGCGTTGCACCAGAGCAATCGCCAAGTCGTCCTCCCACCGTCCCCGCTGCTCGGGCGGCAAATCGGGAAACCCTCCGGGCAGCCAAGTGATCGATGGAATCATCGGTTGGCCGTTTGCATCCCGCAAAAACAACGCCAACTTGAACGTGACATCACGTAGCTTTTGACGAGCCTTCAAGACCTCCGAGGCGCGTTCGCGAATCAATTGCTGGTTCAGCAGCAAATCCACTTCGGCGAATCCGCCGGCACGGACACCCACTTCAAAAGCCCGGTTCCGGTCCTCGGCCAACGTTAGCAATCGCATTTGGGCGTCAACAACAGCGCCCGCTTGAACCCAATCCCAATAAACCACGATGGCCTGGCCCGACGTTCCCAGCACCGCCAGACGAATTCCCGGTTCAACACCCTGTCGCTGTAGCGCCGCACTGAACACCGCATAGCGTTCGGGGTCAAACGCGCGACCGCGCAGCAGCGGCTGCAGTACCGTGACCTTGAATTCGCCTGCATCATCGGTTTGACGTTCCTTGTACCAGGGTTGGAACGTACCACGACCGATGCGGTAGCCGGCACCCAGTTGCGTGCCCCACCAGGTTTGCCGAGCCAAACCCAGGCCGTTGCGATAGTTTTCGTAAAAGCCCGTCGGCTCGTTCAGCGATTCGGCCTTGAACTTGGTGTCGAACGCACCGAAGGCTTCAACGTACAAACCATTGGCGACATTGGCTTGCAAACGCGCCTGCTGGATCGCCGGATACGCGCGATACAAGCTGGCAACGACATCGGCCAATTGCAGCGGTGGCTCTTCGCCCATCGCGTCGGTCACTTCGGGAATCCGCATTTCCAACCCGCTGACGGATGAATCATCAACTTCAGCAGGAACGATTTCGGAATCATCGATTTCGTCGGGCGAAAGCAACGGAGGTAGCCCAGCTGCCTCACGCTGTTTTCTTAGTCGCTCACGCGCTTCTTCGGGGGACAACACGCGATCGCCAACGCGCCGCCCATTGTCACCCTCGATCAGCCCATTGTCGCCGAGTCGATCTTGCTTGACGTCAACCGCCTCGACCGACTGCAGGTTCGGATTGGGGGACTGTAGAACGCCGGGACCTTCCGCCGGCTTCGGCAAGGAATCGTCGGATGTTGCATCCTGGGGCGGCAGGCGGAATGCCGCCGGGCGGGTCGCACGACGCAGGAAATCACGAAAGCTGTCTGGTTCGTCGGCCATTGGGTGGGACGAGCACACCCACGCCGACAGCATGCTGGCCAGAAGCAAACGTGTGTTCAACACGCGTTTGGGCAACACGCGTCCAATCAGAGTCTTCTTTCCAGACCGCACCGCCAAAGCACCGCGGGGACTCAGAATTTGGGTCGTTATCGCGGTGCGTTTCATTCTGTGAAACTAAATCTTCGGAGGTTTGAGCTTCTTGCCCTTTTCTTTTTCCTTACCGGGTTCCTCATCGGCGACCGTTTGTGGGAAGCCGTTGAGTTGACGCCAGATTTCGTAACCCAGCGGAACCTCATTCAGCAGCACCCAGCCGTTGGCCTGGACGCCTTGCTTGAGGTATCGGTCACCCGGCCAACCATCCTCGCGGGGAAAGTGGTTGTCGGGTGTGACAAGTATCCGAAACATGCCTTTGCTATCGCGGGTTGGGAAAACTCGGGTGACTTTACCGCCAAAGGTTCCAACCGCGACCGACGGCCAGCCGGCGAATTGCACAGCGGGCCAACCTTCGAATTGCAAACGGACCCGGTCGCCCTCGTGGACCAGCGGCATATCCAGCCCACGAATTTTCATTTCGACGGCCATCTGATCAGCCTCGGGAACAATCATGCACAGTTGATCTCCAGGTTTCACAGAGTAGCTTTCCACGCCGGTCCAACCCTGGATGTAGCCGGCGCGGGGCGCGAGGACGGTTAGTCGATCGCCTTCGCTCCGCTTTTGCCTGAGGGCCAGAAGCTTATTTTCAATGTCGTTGATCTTGACGCGCTGTTCGTTGATCTTCTGGTCGGCCTGCTGGTTCTTAATCCGAATCTCTTCCTGCTTCGAAGCGATTTCCTGCCGTTTACTTTCGAGCTTCGAAAAAGCGGACCGGACCTCGTCATCGGCCTGCTCAACCTTTGACATGGCTTGGTTGGTTTTCTGAAGTGCCGAATTCAGGTCCTGCTCGGAAACCACACCTGCGCCGCGACTCTCACGCGCGACTTTGTATTTGAAATACGCGTCGTCGTATGCGGCGACCATTTCTTTGACGTAATTTAGCTTCTTGTTGTAATCCCGCTCTTGCGCCTCGAGATCGTCTTGAAGCGACTGGTTCAGTGATTCGCCAGAGAGACGCTGGGCGTCCGCGACCATCTTCATATTTTCAAGATTCGCGATTGCGGATTCCTCTTGGGCCAAAATCGCCGCGATCTGCTGGTCTTGTTGGTTGATCATGTCTTCGGCGAACGGGACCAGCTTCATCAGAAGTTGCCCTTCTTCAACAAAAACGCCCTCACCGAGGCCCTCGGGGACCTCACCGATAATTCCTTTTGCCTGTGCCAGGACGGGCTGGGGTCGCTGTTGCGGATCGAGCGCCATCGCGACTCCGGTGCCATAAGCGGTTTGTCGCCAAGGCGCGAATAGCAGCGCCACGATGGTGCCAATCAACACGATCAATGTGATGGTTCCCAAACGCCGAATCAAACGACTGGTTCGCACCAATTGAATGACCGGAAAGTTGTTGGCCAGCGTTGTGTCATGCGTCAACATAAAAACGTTCCCCCTTAGTGATCTCGGCCGTTCGATTCCGCACTGGCGATCGCCGGCGTCGCACCGCGAACCGAAATTTGATTCTTGCAGCGTCGGGCCAGTTCCGGATTCACCGTCGCCACCACCAATGTCCAAGACGCGCCGCGACCCGTCAAAACAGGCCAAATGCGGTCCACCGTTTCGCGGTCTAAACGGTCCAAACAGTGATCGAGTATCAGCAAGTTCGGACGCACCACAATCGCCCGCGCCAAGTTCAATAACAACGATTGCCGGCTATCGAGTGGATAACCATCGGTCTGTAACTTTGTTTGCAAACCATCGGGCAGCGACGAAAACACTTCCGCCAATTGCAGGTCATTGAGCACCTCGGCGACCTGGTCGATGCCGATGCCCAAACGACCCAAATCGATGTTTTCCTGGATGGTCCCGTGGAAGATTTTGGCAACGCCGACGTAGCCAATTTCCTCGCCCGTGCCACCGCCAGCCAGCGATGCCGGTTCGTGCGGACCCACGCTGAGCACACCGCGATCCGGCGTCGCCAATCCCGCCATACTACGAGCCAAATCGGAAACACCAATCGGGTCGTTGCCAATCAAAGCCGTGACCGAACCGGGTGAAAGCTGTGAAGCGGAAATTGTCGAACGCGAACTCGGTCGATCGAAACTCAAATCCGACCAACGAACCGGAAACGGCGTGCGGGTATTCAGCGGGGCGACCGTGCGAGGATCCACGCTGTAATCAATCAAATGGCCGACCTTGTCGATGCCCGCCATCACGTCGTAATACTTTTCTAGCGACTTGCCCGCCTTGGCAAACGCACCGACGACCACGGTCACCACAAATTCGCTGGCGACAAGCTGCCCCAATGTCAATTGTCCTTCGATGACCAAATAACCGCCCAACGCCAACACCACCGTTGACGCGATCACTTGCAACGAAATCGCAAACGCGGTCTGCCGAATCAGCACGCGGAATTGTCGGGTACGTGCTCGGATGTAATCGCTGGTAAGCTGATTCGCACGGCGAACAGCCAATGTTTCGCCACCGCCGACTTTGAACACCTCGGGCATGTCCAAGACGTCCTGCAACCAGTGCACGACTTTGTATTTGGTTTTCGATTCGCTGATCGCTGTACGAATCCCGCCTCGCCCCAGGACCCAGGTCACACCGACCATGGCGATCACCAACACCGCATCAAAACCCAATAGCAGCGGGTGATAGAAGGCCAGCAGGATCATCCCCAAGATCGTCGTCAAAATCAGGGCGATCCCGTCGGTCAACAGCGTCGAACTGGCCTTTTGAATCGTCATCACGTCGAACACGCGGTTTGCCGACTCGCGAGGGAATTCGCCCTCCAAATCCTGCAACCGAACGCGGGCGAAACGGTGCGAAAGGTCGCCAACAATGCGCACGAATTGCCGCCGCTGAATCATTTCCACGACGATGACCTGCAACAAACGCAGGACACCGGCCATTCCCAAGCAAGCGAACAGGATCACGCCCAGAACGACCAGCGGTTGAAACGCGATCCCCCAACTGACGACGTTGATCAGCGATTCAACCGCCAGCGGCGTTGCCAAGGCCAGCACGCCGGCAACCAGCCCAAAGATGATGACCAGAAAGATGTCGCGTCGTTCCAAATTCAACAACGCGACAAAGCGCGAGATGGGCGAAGGTGCACTGTGACCACCGCCGCCGGCCAGCGACACGCCCTGGGGGATCGTGTCGGTGTAACCTTCGTCGACGATCCCGACGCCCAATGCCTGGCAATCCAAATTGCGTTTGGCCAACAACAGCAGATCGTCACCCTGATGCCGAAGCAACTTTGCGACGCCACCGCGTGTGACCTCGCCATCGACGACTTGGTTGTCGATTTGTGTGTGACCGAAACGACCGCCGATGCGGCGGCCGACCACATCGATGCGGCCCTGCTGGACCCGCACCCAGACATAGCCTTCGTCTAGGGCGCCAAGTTGGTCGACGGACCGCTCGTCGTCGATCAACGTCAATTGCACACCGATCATCCGTGCCGACGCGATCAGTTGCTCCGACAGCGTTTCGGGGTCGTATTGGTCGCCACAATCGATCGCCGCCCTCGCGCGGTCGGTTTGAACCTCCAGCGCCGTGGCGATCCGTGCGATCGCCTGATAGACCATTTCCCCGGCCGGGCCGAGTGAGATTGCGGGGGTTTCGGAATCGCGCGTTGCCATCTGTGACAGTACCGTCAATTTAGGGGGAGGCAGCAAAATCCTTGCTCACCTATATGACCAAATCGGATGGCAGGACCGCCGATTTGTTAGTTATCGATACAGGTTTCCAAAAAACGCGCCAGCCGGTGAAAATCGCACTCTTGTTCGATAAATCTTACCTTGGTGACCAGGGTTTCCGGGTCGACTAATTCGTCAAAGGGCACATAGTGCAAATCAAATTGCCCCGTGACCGACACCATCACGCCGTTGAGTTTCTCTTCGACCAGGGCCCGATACGCCCCGACGCCCAGTTGCGAGCCCAGCATGACGTCGTAGGCCTGGGGGGGAGCACACCGCGCCTCATAACCCAATTGTAGGCCATTAATTTTGCGTTTTTTGCCGGTTCGTTCCCCATACCGGGCCGAAAGCAATTCCGCCATCAAGGCCGACAAATTGATCGCCGAAATGTTGATGTGGCCGTGATCGTCGCGGCTGATGCCCTCGAGGTAATTTTTGGGCAAATACTCCGCCATTCCCTCGGCGATCACGATGGTGCCGTATTCCCGGCCCTCACGCTCGCGGGCCAGCATCATGTCCACCATGCGGTCGATCACCCGATCGATGGCCATGATTTTTCGTGTTTCGCCGGTTTCCTGGTTGACGACCTCTTTTTCAGCCAAGGACCCCGTGATGTCTTCGACCGACAACACCATGCTGGCGTCTCCGGCGATCGCGGCTCCATAGGCCAACCAGCCGGCGCTGCGGCCCATCGCTTCGCACAAAAAATACGCTCGCCCGGCCGCCGCGTCGTAATTCAGGTTGCGAATTTCCTCCGCCAGCGTCTCCACGGCCGTGAAAAAGCCGAAGGTAAAGTCAATCCCGTTGTAATCGTTGTCGATGGTCTTGGGCAAATGAACCACCGAAAAGCGACGCGAACCCTCGGGCAGGTTGTCTTGGAAACGCTTCAGTTTGTTGGCCGTTTTGAGCGTGTCGTCGCCACCAATGGAAATCAGCGCGTCCACCTCCAGCGAGCACAGGCCTTCGTAAACACGTCGCAGCGGCGCGTTCAATTCCGCGTCCAGCAGGTGTTCCGGGCTGCTGACGTGTTTGCCGGGGTTGGTGCGGGCGGTGCCGATCATGATCCCACGGCTGATGCGTTTGTGGGTCAGCGAATCGGTCGTGAAGCGGACGTAATCCTCACCCTCCTTCAGCGGCCCGGCGGACGAATACTCCGCCAAGCGGCTGTACCCGTGCTTGATGCCGAAGACCTGGGCACCTTCTTCCAGAAACGAATGGGCGGCGGTCGAGATGACCGCGTTGGCCGCGGGTGCCGGGCCGCCGGCAAACAGGATCGCCACGCGTTTGATGTCGTTGGGGCTTTGGTCGGGCATCTTTTCGTCTTGGATAAGGTTCGAGAATGTTGCGGATGGTAGCACGGTGCCGGGCAATCTTATGGCCGGATCGGTGTTTCTCCAATAACGGCACCATTGATGATGCGGGGGTGCGTGGCTAGGCTCTTTCCAATCACTCACCTCCTGGATTTAAGGCCACTTGCAGCCCCATGGCATTGCTAAAGAGCCAGCCTCAAGCGAAACCCGTTATGTCCGCCGAAGTTTCTTCCACCGGTGTGTCAGCACCAAATCCTGCAACGCCGGATCTTTCGAAGCCGGGTCTGTCCACCCACTGTGTGCACGCCGGCGAACGACGCCACAAGCCCGAAGGTTCCATCGTCGCGCCCATCTTCACGGCGTCGACATTCACCTTCGAATCCACCGACCAATTGCTGCGCTTCGTCAACGGCGAAGAACAACGCGAGGAGTATGGTCGCTACGGGTCGCCCAACGAACGCAGCGTCGAAGCCAAGCTTGCCGCCATGGAAGGTGCCGAGGACGCGATCATCTACGCCAGCGGCATGGCCGCAATTGTCGGACTGTTGATGACCAAGCTCAACGCGGGGGACGAAATCGTCTTCTTTGACCAATGTTATCACCGCAGTCGTGAATTTTGCGGCAAACACTTATCACGCTACGGCGTCATCACGCACCAAGTCCCCACCGGTGACTTTGCCGCCATGGAAGTGGCCATCAACGATCGCACCAAAATGCTTGTCAGCGAATCGCCCACCAATCCGCACCTCACTTGCGTCGACCTGGAAAAATTCGTTGCCGTTGGCAAGGCTCACGAAGTTGAAACGCTCATCGACGCGACCCTCGCCACGCCACTAAACCTGCGGCCGATCGATTTCGGTGTGGATTACGTTTTGCACTCGGCGACCAAGTACTTGGGCGGGCACAACGATTTACTCGCCGGCGTGATTTGCGGCCGTCAAGAATTATTGGAGCCGGTTCGAAAACTGCGTGGGGTGCTGGGCAGCATCAGCAATGCGCACAGTTTGTATCTACTCGAACGCGGCTTAAAAACGTTTGAGCTGCGAATGCAGCGTCACAATGAAAACGGTTTGGCGGTCGCCCGTTTCTTGGAATCGCACCCGAGAGTCGAACGTGTTTATTACCCGGGTTTGGAATCGCATCCCTCGCACGAAATCGCCGCCGAACAAATGCACGGATACGGCGGGCTGTTGACCTTCACGATTCGCGATGCCGATTGGAGGGAAACGTCCAAGGTCGTCGATGCGGCAAAGATCTGCCGCATCGCGCCCAGCCTGGGCGGTGCGGAATCGTTAATCGAACAGCCGCTGGTGATGAGCTACTATCACTATTCGCCCGAGGAACGCGCGACCTTTGGTATCGCCGACAACATGATCCGGATGTCATGCGGTTTGGAAAGCACGGAAGACTTGGTCGGCGATCTGCGACAGGCGCTCGATCATTTGGACGCTTAGTGGTCCAGGGCACTTGGACGGGGCGGAATGCCCGAAACAGCCAGCCTGGAGGGAAAGAAGTCGATGCCGAATGCATCACAGCGATTAGCCGGTGGTAAGTTTGGCGAGCCCCAAGCGAGTCAAGCGCCACCTACGGAAATCGGCGCCCCAAGAAACCCTACGTCCGCGATTTCGGCGGCTTCGCCGCCGAATCGCGGACGTCACCCAAGGACAGCGTCACGGTTTACCGGAGGTGTCACGAACACTCGCTAAGGCCCGGTTCGCTTACCACCGGCTAACTGCTTTGACCGCTCCGCGGTCGACTCATGCTTAGCCATCGGTTTTCCATTGAGGCATCAAGCACTCGATGAAAGGGCAAAGGTCAACTCTCATCAATGCACCTTGATACATATCTTTTCGCTATCCACTCGTCACCTCCTCCATTACGCCAAAATTAAGTCGTACCAGACCACAACAACCACGCCCCACCGCATGACACATTCGTTCCGCACCCGCGCCATCCACGTCGGCGGCGAAGTCGATGCCGAAACCGGCGCCGTCGTGCCGCCGGTTCACTTCGCCAGCACGTTTCAACAACCCGGCGCCGGCAAGTGGGGCGACTTCGATTACTCCCGAAGCGGCAATCCCACACGCACGCGCTTGCAAGAAACGCTGACCTCGTTGGAAGGCGGTGTCGGGTCGCTGGCGTTTTCGTCGGGGATGGCCGCGATTCACGCGGTCACGATGCTGCTTCGATCCGGCGATCATGTCATCGCCGGGATGGATTTGTACGGTGGCGCGTATCGTTTGCTGCATCAAATCTGCGACCGCGCCGGGATTTCCGTGACACTGGTCGACATGACCAAGCCGGACGAAATCGAAGCTGCCGTCGGCGAATCGACCCGTTTGATTTGGGGCGAAACGATTGGGAATCCGCAGTTGACCGTTCCCGATTTGGCGGCCATCGCCAACATCGGTCGCCAACGAAAGATCCTGACCGGTGTCGACAACACGTTTGGATCGCCCGCCTTGATCCGCCCCTTGGAATTCGGCATCGACATCGTCATGCATTCGGCGACCAA
>JBCCRW010000059.1:0-19254 GCA_039201055.1 Planctomycetota bacterium
CACAACAGGATGACCAGCGTGTATCGAGAAAGCTTTTCCCGGGATATTCCGCATTCCAAGTCCACCACGCGGCAGCGAGTCTGCAATTCGTCGGCAAACGCAATCCGCCATCCCCGTGTGCTTCCGTCCTCACGCCGATCAAGATCTGCCGCATCATCGGTCCGGCGAGGATACAATAGATGCCCGACGGTTGGCAAATCGACGTCGGGAAGGTTCTTGAATATCTTGATGTTGCACCGGAGTTCGCGATGGCTCGCAAATAAGCTTTGACCTTGATGCCGCCAACACCAACGAGCGACGACAATCCAGCCGCCCACGACGACCAGCCAAGCAACGAAGTCCGCGCCCAGCAGATTCGCCAGCCCGCCGGGCAGACGCAACATGAGCAACACTGGGAGGCCACCGATCCAGCCTCCGATCGCACCGGCGACGAAAAGAAACTCCCAGCCGAAGACCAGAGCGATAACGGCAAGCGAGAAAAGTGAAACGGGCCAAACGGATCGCTGCGCCGATCGGCCAATGATCTGATTTCCAATCCGCAACAAGATCAAGCAAGCCACGGGGGACCACAGCAAAAACAACAACACGCGTCGCCAGTCTCCGTCGAATTGCCGGAAACGGATCAATGCGAATCCAACAGAACTCGCCAACAAGATCACGATGGCAGCGGTCCAAGCAAGCCAGAGTAGGGTTTGCAAATGCTTTCGTAGCGGCGAACTCCACCGCACCGGCAGATGCACCATATTGCGTCGCAAAAGCGGGTAGCAAGGTACGATCGCGGGCGCGATCTGGACCAGAAACAGGGTTTGCAACACGAGTGCATTGAACGAGCAGACCCAGGCATCGACCGAGTTCATTCCGGTTGGCCTCGCAGCAGTGCCGCAAGCACGGGATCCGACAGCGATGCGGGCCGAGGCATTTCGGAGATTTCGCCGGCAAAGGCGGGGCGATTTTTGTGCAGCACGATCGCGTGGCTGGCCAAGCGATGGGCGTGCTTGGGCCACTGCGTCGAGAAGACAATCGTTCCATTTTGCCGCAAAACGTGCGCGTTCATTTCGGCTTCGAGCGTTTCGAGTCCGAACGCGTCCAGACCCATTTGGTGCGGTTCATCCAGCAACCAGATGGGCGGCCGGATGGCAAACAAAGTGGCAAGCCATATCTTGCACCGGAGGCCACGTGACAGTCCTTGGTTTTGCCGAGTGTCGAGCGATCGCTTGCGAAAATCAGACAAACCGAATTGGTCGATCCAGTGCGTGAACACTTCGGTGGCCGGTTCGAGCTCCACGCCATAGGCCTCGGCGACGAAGCCGAAGTGCATGGACAGTTGGCCTGCCGTCAGCGACAGGTCGGGGGTCAACAACATCATCCGTCGTCGCGCCGCGATCGCACCGCGTCGCATCCGCCGGCCGTCCAAGCGCGCTTCGCCGGCGGTGGGGCGAATCGCACCGAGAATCAGACTCAAGAGGGTCGATTTTCCTGACCCGTTGGCACCCAGCACGGCCCAGCATTGTGAAGCGTCAATGCGGACATGGACGTCACGGACAGCCCACCGAAGGGAATAGCTTCGCCCCAGGCCATCAAGTTCAAGTAGCATCAATCCCTATCGGGCAGGCACATTCGTCAAGACGTTTGGCGTAGTTTAAACGGCATCGTCGATCGTTGTGTGTTTGAGTTGTCGATCATTCCGGTGAGCCGAGATTCCGGCGACAGCCGGGAGCCGGGCCCTAACACCAAGAAGTGTTCGGTGAAAGCAAACGTGACCGGACCCGACGCGCGGCTGTCGCCGCACCTTCGGCTCACCGGTGCGACCGGTTCCCGTGAGCCGAGATTCCGGCGACAGCCGGGAGCCGGGCCCTTGCACCGAGACGTGTTCGGTGAAAGCAAACGTTAACCGACCCGACGCGCGGCTGTCGCCGCACCTTCGGCTCACCGATGCGACCGGTTCCCGTGAGCCGAGATTCCGGCGACAACCGGGAGCCGGGCCCTTGCACCAAGAAGTGTTCGGTGAAAGCAAACGTTTAAGCGACCCGACGCGCGGCTGTCGCCGCACCTTCGGCTCACCGGTGCGACCGGTTCCCGTGAGCCGAGATTGCCGCCCGTGCCGCGTGCCGGGTCACTCGCTCGCAAACGCCAAACGAACGATCAATAGAAGCTGGTGTGGAAACGATATGGCTCAAAAAAGGATTTGAAGGCTCCGGGCTCTTCGAGCGAATCGATGTCCAGGCCCGGATGCTCCGTTTGCAGGTGGTCGGCGATAGATCGGGCGACCTCCAAGACCTCATCGCGAATTGGGTTGGTGTTCGTTTCCGCTCGCTTGGACGGATTCTCTGAATCAATGGCCACCAATGCCAAGATCTGCAATCCATCCCACGCCACATCACCGCCAAAGTGCCCCTGCCCGACATCGATCAATTGTCGGGCAATCTTGGTGGCTTCATCATCGCGTCCGAGGTTGGCGAGTGTGTGTCCGTATCCTTTTAACCACTGCAGCTTGCAGGCAGTTACAAAAAAATCATTCGGTCGGTCCGCCAAAGCATTGTCGATACGCTCCTCAATTTTTCTAAATAGTGGCTCTGCTTCCTCGACACGTTGCAGCAGCATCAAGGCATTGCCCCGGAGCGTTGTCGGCCAGAGGCTATAAGCATATTCGATCGGTTCCTCACCGGGATCAATAGGATACCGATCATATAGCTTTTCCGCGATTTCCAAATGTTCTAGGGATTCTTTGATTTTCTTCTGAATGCACAGATTCACGCCCAAACCGTAGCGTAGACGAGCGAGCATGTTATAGAACCGCGGGACGCCGGTGAAGTGATTTGTGATTTCCTGTTCCAATGCGATGGCTTCGCGCCAGTCTGCTTCGGCATCAACAACTTGATTTACTTGGGAAGATTCCTTGAGGGTTGCGACGTCTTGCAACAGCCGTACAAGATTCAACTTTGCATCGAAAATCTGTGCGCGATGATCAATGGAACCTTCAAATTCGGCGACTTGTTCCAAATACGATTTTGCTTGCTCCTGTAGCCGCAACGATTGCTTTTGGTGCCCCCACAACCGCTGGGCTCGCGCTAGCAGAACATAGCAATTTCCCAGGTGTGAGAGCCGTCGCAACTCCAAGTCCCTTGATTTTGAGACGTCCACCGATTCAGCAATCTCGCGAGCTTGCCGTAACGACGCTTCGCAGGATTCCAAGTCTCGCAGCGCGTAATGCGTCTGTGCAATTCCAAGATGAACATGAACCGTCTCGATCAAATTTCGGTTTCGAGCCACCGCACCCGACGGAGTCGGCGTGTCCGCCAAGTCGTCTGAATTAGGAATTTGCGAAAGCGTTTGGAGCGCGCGTTGTAAACGCTGCAGTGCCGCTTCGAAATTTCCCGCGTTGTAATGATGCATCCCTTGACTTCGCTGGATCTCCGCCAATAGCAATCCGGCATCGGGTTGATTCTGCAGCTTGGAATCCTTTAGCTGTTCCGCCGCATCATCCAAAATTTGCTTGGCGTTGGCGGATTCACGGAAGTTAGATTCTAGGATCGCCAGCGATATCTGCGAATGAATCTGGCGGCGTTGGAACGACCAGGGCAGTTGTCCGGTCGGGCGAGTCTTGGCAATCTCGCCAAAGTAATTGCGCGACCACGCATACAAATCGCGTCGAAGTGTTTCGTTGCTTGGTTGCAGCATCCGCGGGTCGTCGGCCATTTGCACGAACTGATCGATTGCTTCGACGGCTTGATCCAGGCTGGTTTCAGCGAGTGCCTGCAGTTCCTGCGATCGAAGCCGCTCGGCTTCGGCATTTTTGCGAGCGAAATATTCTCGACGCGCGAACACTCCGGCAACGATCGTGGCCACCAGAATCGTCGAAGCGAGCGTCGCGATCATCAATGCGGCACGACGGTATTTGGTCAATATTTTTCGAGTTCGGTAGGCGACCGACGGCGGTCGTGCGATGACCGGCAGGCCACCGAGATAACCTCTGGCGTCACTGGCAAGCTCGGCAGCCGACGCATATCGTCGCTCGCGATCCGGATCCATCGCCTTGAGCACAATCCAGTCGAGATCGCTGGCCAGGTCCGATCGCAAACGACGCGACGAAAAAGATCCGGACGATGCGCCATCGGCCGAACTCTTCGCGGCCACCTGGTTTGCCGCCAATAACTCGCTTAAACGAACACTCGGCCGAACCGGTTCCTGGTTTCGAATTTTGCTCAGCACTTCTTCGCGAGGTCGGTTTTTGAGCATCCCCGATTGCATCGGTGTGGTGCCGGTTAGCAATTCAAACAGGATGATGCCGAGGGCAAAAATATCGGTGCGAGTATCGATCGAATCACCACCGGCGGCCTGCTCGGGAGACATGTAGCGCAGTGTCCCAAGGACTTGCCCCTCCTGTGTCAAATCAAGGGATTCCGGCGAAATCGAATCCTCCGAGAACGCTTTGGCCAGACCAAAATCAATGATCTTTGGAATGGGCCGACCGTCAACTTCGGTGACCAAAATGTTGGTCGGCTTGAGGTCCCGGTGAATGACACCCTTTTGATGTGCGTGTTGGACGCCGTCGCAAATTCTGCAAAACAAGTCCACCCGATCACGCCACGGCAAGTCCTTCTCGGAACAATACTTGGTCAACGGAATGCCGCGAACCCATTCCATTGCCAGGTACGGGATCCCGTTGCATGTTTGTCCCGCGTCATAGATCTTTGCGATATGGGGATGGTCCATCATCGCCATCGCGATTCTTTCGGTCTCAAACCGAAGTAACCCTCCCTCGGAGCAGCGTGAGCCGTGAATGATCTTCAAAGCAACAAAACGGCGAACAGGATTCAGCTGTTCGGCCAGCATCACGCTGCCCATACCACCCCGACCGATCAACTCGCCGATGCGAAAGTTCGCGATCATCGGGGGTGATGGGGCAATTGAATCCGGTTCCGCTCGAGACGTCGTGTCGTTGTCGCCGAATACAAAAACCCGCGTGTTGGTCACTGAAGAATCACGGCGGGCAACTTCGTCTTCAGTGTCCACACTTTCACCCGCGTGGGAAACTTCGCGGGGCGAACCGATGTCGTATTCTGTGCCGATTGAGGAATCCGGAGGACTCGCTGCGCAATGATCGGACGCATCGTCGCCAGATTCTCCAAGATTGTTAGGTTCGATCATGCCAACGACACCTTCAGCATGGCAGGTAAAATCATCGCTCGATCATGCACCGAGCGTGAGGGTTGATTTTTCACGGCGGTCCCGTCCGGGTGAGTGTATCAAAGTACCTGCAACAGTGACGGCGACCGATAGACAACGGAAGGAGAGGTGCGTGCTTCGAAAGCCGCCCCTCGGGTCATACGTCTGCTTCCGCGGAAAGCGTTTTGGTGCAAGGCTCCGGCCCGTGACTTAGAGAATGTGAGGGGGCAGGAGCTTTCACGACGGGCCGCGTGTCGCGTGCGGTCTTGTGCATGCACGTCAACGAACCCGATTGGAATCGTTTAAGGTTTTTTATGGACGACCGGCTTTTTGCGGCGGGGGTACAGCTCGCGGCATAACATGCAGTTTGTGCCGTCACAGCCGCGGGCGGTGCAGTGCTCGCGGCCATAAAAAATGATCTGCAAGTGCAACTTGTTCCATGACGCTTCTGGGAACAATTTCTTCAAATCCATTTCGGTTTGAACGACGTTCTTGCCGTTGGTCAGACCCCAACGTTGGGCCAAGCGGTGGATGTGAGTGTCCACGGGGAACGCGGGCACACCGAATCCTTGACTGATCACGACGGACGCCGTTTTGTGCCCGACACCCGGCAGCGCCTCCAACGCCTGCATCGAATCGGGCACCCGCGAATCGTACTGGTCGATCAGAATCTTGCTCAGCTTCGCCAGATTTTTGGCTTTCTGGTTGGACAGCCCAAGCGGTCGAATGATTTCCAGAATTCCGGCCGCGCCAAGCTTGGCCATCGCGGGCGGGTCTGGCGCGGCGGCAAACAGTGCCGGCGTGACCTGGTTAACCTTTTTGTCGGTGCACTGGGCCGAAAGCAAGACCGCGACCAACAACGTGAAGTGATCGACATGATCCAGCGGTACAGGCGTTTCGGGATACAGATCATCCAGTCGCCGAAGCACGTGGTCGGCACGTTCCTGTTTCCGCAAAACTTACCAACCCATCGTGCCGGGGCCGCCTTTAAAGGGGCCCACGATTTTGGACGTGATCCAGCCGCCATAAAAGTCGCCCGCCTGGGGCATGACCTTGTCATCGCCAACCCAGGCGGCGTCGACCTTGGAGGGATAGAACGCGAGGAATCCGGCGAGATCGACAAACCTCGCCGTCGGGCTCGCGTAACTCCAGGCGATCGATTCAATCTGCCGCGTCGGCGTCTGGTAGCTCCAATAGGCCGCCCGGCCCTTCCATTCACAAAAGCTACCGCCCGGCGCGGCGACTAAAGTCCGCATGTCGATATCGGCCGGCGGGATGTAAATCGTCGGCGGATGGCTGGTTTCCAAAACCCGCAAGGCCTGTGTGGATCGAGCGATTTCGCGGCCGTCGATTTCGATGCGTACCTGTTCGTGGACGAGTTCCAGGGCCGGCGGCCGCGGATAATCCCATACGGATTCTTGACCGGGCCCGACAGGATCACGTTGCACCATGTTTCTAACCCACACGCCGTTTGTTTTTAACCCACACGCTGTTTTTAACCCACACGCTGTTTTTAACCCACACGCTTGGAGGACAAATCGTCCGGCTTGCCCTGATCGCCTTGATCGTCCGCTGCATCCCGTTTTCCCTCTTCAACCAGGCCGGGTGACGGCTTGGAAGCGGCAGCCGAATGAGCGTTCGGACGTCGGTTCAGCGTATCGCGATGGACAGCCCAGGCGGCCCAAATCAAAAAGATCATTGCCAGCAACGTCATCAAAAACGCGACCTTTTCATTGAACTCGGCGATGGGCTGATCGTTACCGAGCAACTGCAAGCATCGGAGCGTGCCGTAGGCAATTGCGGGCACGAGCGCCAACATCGACAAGTAAGTCGCCACCCGACGGCGGTGTGGGTTGAGCCCCACGATGCCAAAGAACAATAGCGGGATGCCCGCCATCATGGGAGTGAATTGCGTGGGTGTCTTCGCCGGTGCCAAGATCATGCCGACCAAAGAAACCGAGCACAACAACAACCCAAAAACGATGCCCGATCGTGCCATTTCAAATTACATTCGCGAAACCAAATCCCGCTCGAACGCAACGTCGCGTTCGTCTGTCGCATGCGTGAAGCGTCAGCGACCCAAATCAGGAATCTTCGGCAGCGTAGCAAGACACCCAGTCGCTGGATAGGAAATGATCGCGGCTGGAAAGCAAGGAAGCTTAATGATCATCGGCGGCAATGATCATCGCAGACGTGGAGAACCCGTTCACCGCGGCGGCATGCTGCTGCGTCGAATTGGCCCGCCGTTTTGACTGGACCGAATCGACGCGGCGTGTGAACGTCCGCTGGGCCGCTGCCGAGACACCAAGGTGACGATTTGTCCGGACTGGACGATGCGATCATCCTGGTTGACCAATTCCCGCCGCCAGACCACTCGACCGGCACGACGGCCGTGCGGCGTGATCGATTCTACCGTCGTGCGGACGCGAACGCGGTCGCCAAAAAAGATCGGTTGTGAAAACGACCAGCCGCGAATTTCCACCAAAGCCAGCGTCGCCACCCGAGGATAATCGACGCTCAGCCCCGCCATCACGCTCAACCCAAGCAACCCGTGTGCAACGGGTTGACCAAATGGCGAGGGCGCCGAGGGGTCCGTGTGCAGCGGGTCGTCGTCGCCGGTCAAAACGGCAAATTCGGCCACGTCATCGCCCGAGATTTCACGCTCCGGGCTGGTCCAATTCGCACCCGGCCGGAGGTCTTCGTAGGCCAGCGGCGTGGAAGCGACGGACGCGGATTCGGGCTCGGGTTGTAGATCAAGAGACAAAGCGATGACAGCGATCAGGAGGGCAGACGGGCGGACAGCTGGGGCACAGCTTGTGACGCCGGGGGGCGACGCGAAAGGGAAAAATCGGTTTCACACCGCGTTTTCTGGGGAATTTGGTGCCGGCTTCGATTGAACAGGTCGGCTGGGTAAATTGAACAGGCGTTGGCGGTCCGCGTTCCCGGAGCCTAATCTGGGGCGAGTTTTGATTCGCCAAAGACGCCCAATGAACATGCCCACTGCATCAAACATAAGCCAAACTCTGGCTCGCCTGTGCCCGGCCGCCATCCTGCTTTGCGCTTGCTGCTGCGTGCTTGGCGACGAAGCGAAAGTCGATTCCAAACCGCCCGGCTACAAACCGCCCGACTACAAACGGGCCGGCCACAAACCGACCGGCCACAAACCGACTGGCGTGAATTCAAAAACGAGCATTTCGTTTACCGTTCGAATGCTGGCCTTGGACGCCAACGAAGGGATCGATGCGGGTGACATCGACGGCGACGGGACCAAAGACCTGATCGCGGGACGCAACTGGTTTCCCGCACCGACCTTTGTGCCACGGCCGGTCCGCTTGATCGAGGACTGGAACGGCTACGTGCAAAGCAACGGCGACTTCCTGATGGACGTCAACGGGGATCAGAAACTGGATGTGGTCGCCGGTTCCTATTTGCCCACCGAAGTTTACTGGTTTCAAAATCCCGGTGCCGAAGGCCTGCGGCTGGGGCAACTGTGGCCCAAACACTTGCTGCTGGACACCAAGGCATCCAAGAACGAGGGGCAGTTGTTGGTTGATCTGGACGGCGACAACAAGGCCGAATGGCTGGTCAACAGCTGGGACAAGAAGCAAGCGATGGTGGCTTGGCGTCAAACCGAAGGCGGCTGGATCCCCCACACTCTCGGCCCCATCAACGGCCATGGCATCGCGACGGGCGATTTGAATGGGGATGGACGCACGGACGTGCTGTTCGGCTTGGGTTGGTACGAACAACCCAAAGATCCATGGAACCAGCCCTGGGTGCTACACAAGCAATGGAACCTGCACAGCAGTTTGCCGATGCTGGTTCGCGACGTGGACGAAGACGGCGACGCGGATTTGATTTACGGCAATGGCCATGACTACGGGTTGCACCTGTGGTTGCAGGAGCGGACGGTCACGGCGGACGAAAACGGACAAACTGGCAAAAACGACAACGACAAAAACGTCGGCGATATCGTGTTTCGAAAAATCGTCATCGACGATTCCTACAGCCAAGTCCACACGCTTGCCATGGCGGATTTGGATGGCGACGGAAACGATGATTTGATCGCCGGCAAACGCGTTCGGGCGCACAACGGCAAGGATCCCGGTGGGGATGAGATGCCGTGTTTGTATTACTACACGCGGACCCAAGATCCGGCCAATTGGCAACGGCATACGATCGACGAGGGCCACGTCGGCTGCGGGCTGCAAATTGTGGCCGAAGACATCGATGGGGATGGCGACATCGATTTGGCAACGGCGGGAAAATCGGGCACCTTTTTAATGCTGAATCAACGCATCGACGCCGCCGCCACGACGATCGCGAACGATTGAACCAGCAGATTGAACCAAAAGATTCAATTGGGAACATGACCATGGGCACTCCGCAACTGACGCTGGGCGAAGCCCAACAATGCGTCGATGCGTGGATCACCTCCATCGGGGTTCGTTATTTTGATCCGCTGACCAATTTGGCACAATTGATCGAGGAGACCGGAGAGGTCGCGCGGATTTTATCGCGAACCCACGGCGAACAATCGCTGCGAGAGGGCCAGACACTGGGCGATCTGGGTGACGAACTGGCCGACGTGTTGTTCGTCACGATTTGTTTGGCCAATCAAAGCGGCATCGACTTGAACGAAGCTTTGCACCGGAATTTGGACAAAAAGACACGGCGGGATGCGACGCGGCATCACAGCAACGAAAAACTAAAAGATGCACCAGAGTAATGGCATCACAGCGGTTTCAGATTCAACTGTGGCACGCCAGCGCGTCGCCCGACGCCGCTGGTCCGGTTGAACAGCTTTGCCAGCGTTACTTGGATGACAAGGATCGCCAACGCGCCGATCGTTTCCGTCGTCCCACTTCGCGGAACCAGCACGTGGTGGGTCGAGGCATGGCGCGGCGCTTGATCGGGGGCACGGCGGCCGATCCACGGTCGCTGCCGTATCGTGACGCCCCCGGCGGCAAGCCGCGTTTGTTTGCCGGAACCAAACAGCTGGCTGATTTCAATGTGTCCCACACCGAAGGCCTGGTCGTGTGCGGCTTGACGGCTCAGGACCCGCCCGTCCCCATGATCGGCGTCGATGTCGAACGGATCGATCGGAAAGTAGACGTGCAACTGGCCGAACGATACTTCTCGCCACCGGAAATTCGTTGGCTGGATTCGATTCCCGCGGCGCTGGACAAGCAAGAAGGCTTTTTGCGTTTGTGGACGCTCAAGGAGGCCTTCATCAAAGCGATCGGCACCGGCCTGCGAACGCCTTTGGATCAATTTGCGATTGTCGACGCGGATTCACAAACACCGAGCTTGCAATTCTTGGACGACGCTTTGGAATCCGACGCCGTGGCGACGTTCAGGGAACAGGTGAACCCGGATGTCGAACTGTCGCCAAATCATCGTTGGCGGCTACGGCAGATCGTACCGCGGGACGGTTTTTTCGCCGCCGTGGCCGCCTGTGTGCCCGCCGATGCCGAATTACACGTCGAACTGCGGGACTTTGACGAATTGGCGACTGCGTGATCGGTGGGAGTGCGATCGAAAAAATTTCGCGATTTTGCCCCCGCTGAATCCCCCCCCGAGCGGTGCACTCGGTTAGCCTTCGGGGCTCATTTAGCCTTCAAGGCCTACCAGGCCTTCGGGGCTTGCCTAGCCTTCGGGGCTTACCGTGCCGATCCAGCCGCGTGGCGGACCGCGGCCCGGCTGGCCCCAAAAACCGCGAGAGATTGACGACGATGGCCCGACGCTCACACCTGACACGCTCGACTCGGCGGCGGCGCATCGCGGAAACGCTTGAACCCCGCAATCTGCTGGCCGGCGGCAATCTGCTGGCAGGCGACAACCTGATTGCCGACGATTGGGGCCCGCAGCCGGAGGTCCGGCCGGTTGATTTGCTCGAGGTCGGCAAACCCGCCGATCCCACTTGGCTGATCCCCATGGCCGACGACGACGCGCCGGCGGCACCGATTGAACTGGAAGCGGATGATGCGGCCGAGCGCTCGCGGTCGACAAAGGATCTTGACCAACAAAATCGATCGCTGAGCTCCGGTGCATCGGCAAGTGCATCTTTGCAACTGGGCCGCTGGATCGAACAGGGACCGCACGGGGCGCACCTGCCGCAAAACATCGAACGGCTCGGCCCCTCCAATACGATCTCCGGTGCGACGCACACCGTTGTCGCTCATCCCACCGACGCCGACATCCTTTACATCGGAGCGGTCAACGGTGGAATATGGAAGACCGAGAATGCGACCGACCTGGTACCGCTGTGGACTCCGCAAACCGATGCATTGGGTTCGCTGAATATTGGCGCTCTCGCGTTTGATCCCACCGACAGCGAGTCACAGACTTTGGTGGCCACCACCGCACGGTACAGCAGCTACGGTGGCGTGGGCGGCGATCGCGGCCAGGTTTTCCGAACCACCGATGGCGGCGACACCTGGATCAACCCGGGCAGCGGGGGACTGTTTGGCGAAAATCTGTCCGGCGTGGCCGCCCGCGGCGACAACATTGTGGTGACATCGACCACCAGCGGCGGCATCTTTCGCAGCACAAACGCGGGCGTTTCGTTTACTGTCGTCGAAGACGCGGACTTCGAGGACAACGATAACTTCAGCGATCTGGTGGAAGACCCCAGCGACGTCAATCGTTTGTACGCCGTGAATACCGGCGAAAACGGGGCCGGCGGCCCCGGCGGCGTCTACCGCTCGGATGACTTTGGTGTCACTTGGCAAAAAATCACCGGCCCGACGCTGGAAGAAACCATGGATGACTTCCTGGGTGACGCCAACAACGTGGAAATGGCCGTTTCGCCCGTTACGGGAAGGCTGTTTGTCGCCATTCTGGTGCGTTCGCAACCGGTGGCGATTTATTATTCCGATGACGCGACCGGCACCGCGCCGTCTTGGACTCGGATGGACGTGCCCGTGTTGCCGCAGGGGCCCGCCAACGACATCGACAACGTGATCTCCGGTGCAACGACGCAGATTGTGTCGGCCAACCACGGTTTGGCCAACAACGAGTTTGTCGTGATCGACGGCGTCGGCGGCGTCGACGCGGCGAATGGTTTCCACCGGGTCGTGGTGGTCAATGCCAACACCTTTCGCCTGGACGGCGTTGCATCCACGGGCAGCTACGCCGGTGGCGGAACATGGACGCAGGTCGTCGGTGCGAATCCGACGCCAAAGGACGTGGACGAGGCGGGGAACCAAGGCCGCATCCACTTTTCGATCACCGCCGATCCCGATGACGAAAACCTGATCTACCTGGGCGGCGACCGCCAGGATTTTCCCAACACGATCGGAGCGACAACTTTTTCGGGATCGATCTTTCGCGGTGACACGCGGCTGCCCTCCAATCGCAACATCGCTCCCTCGCCACAATGGGACCACTTGACGAACCTGCCCACCGCCGAAGATCCCACGGCGGGCACGGCGCTGAACAGCAGTCCGCACGCGGATTCCCGCGAGATGGTTTTCGACGTGTTGGGGAACTTGATCGAAGTCGATGACGGCGGCGTTTACAAACGGACAAGTCCAAAGGACAACACCGGCGATTGGTTTTCTTTGATCGGCAACCTGGCCGTTTCGGAAACCCACGATGTCGCCTATGACTCTTTATCAAACACACTGATCGCGGGATTGCAGGACAACGGCACGTTGTTCCAGCCCACCGACGGGGCCACCTTTTGGGACATGCTGTCCTCCGGTGACGGTGGTGACGTGCTGGTCGACAACGTGACCCTGGCGGATCAATCGCAATCGATTCGCTATACCAGTTTTCAAAACTTGGGATCGTTTCGGCGGACGGTTTGGGACGCGTCGGGGCAGCTGCTTAGCACGACCTTCCCGGCGCTGAATGTCACATCGGGGCCCAATTTCAGCCCCGTGTTTGATACGACGGTGGCGATCAACCGCGTTGCACCGGAGCGATTGCTCTTTGGCATGTCAAATGGACTCTACGAATCGCTGGACCAGGGCGACACGCTGCAGCGGGTGTCGACCTTGGCGGCGACCAACACGACGCTGGGGGACGCGATCGATTACGGCGGTCGCTCCGGCGGCGTCGATGTTCCCGGCGTGTTTTACGCGAGCAATAGCAGCGGGACGATCACCGTCCGCACCGACACGGGAAGTTTCAACACGAATGACCCGGGTGCCACGGCAATCGCGGACGTCATCATGGACCGCGAAAATTGGATGCGTGGCTGGGCCATCGATCGCAATCAGGTATTCCAAACGCTCGATGGTGGCGTCACGTGGACCGATGTGACAGGCAACCTGTCCTCGATCAGACCGGGCGATTTTCGCGCACTCGAATTCGTGCCCGGTACCACCAACGCGCTCGTGCTGGGAACCAATCAGGGCGTTTTTGCTCTCGATCCGGATTCCACTTCGGATTGGTTCGAAGTGGGGCAGGACCTTCCCGGCGCGGTCGTCTTTGATCTGCAATACAACGCCACCGACGATTTGTTGATCGCCGGCACCATGGGCCGCGGTGTTTGGACCTTGGAAAACGCGTCGCGGTTGTTCTCGCCAAACGAGGGCATGATCGACGTCCGAACGAATGAAGCGGGATTCCTGCAGATCGTCGATCGAACGGGGGATTTTTCCGACGGACTGAAGGTGGTGATTGATCACGACCAGGAAATCATCCGTCTGCTCGGCTTCGGAGCGGTATTCAATTCTTCGGTCGGTGGATCGTTCGGTTCTGGCACCAACGAACTGGTGTTGGCACTTCCGGTTGACACGCCGTTTATTGAAATTGACAGCGGTGGTGGGCGAGATAGCATTGAAATTGAAGTGGTGGGCGAGGGAGTCCTGTTTGATGTTTTCGTCAACTCGAATGGGTTGACCGATGGCACCGCCGACCGGCTGATGATCACGACGCCCCAGGTGAACCGCGTCGATGCGGAATTCCTTGATGATGTGGCGGGCTTTCTGTTTGTTGTCGGTGCGGAAAACCAGGACGTTCTGAATGTCACCTTCGACGGCACCGAGCGTCTCGTTTTCGATGGTGACTCGCGCAGCACTTCGGTGGTGTACGGTCCGGATGCGCAGCGTTTGGTGATGTCGCCCACCGGTCCCGAATTGGACGCGATCTCGCTGGGTGCCACCGGTGGGGTCGAATTTCAATTTACCCAGCCCAGCGACGAATTTTATGTCGTTACCGGCGACCCGTTCGATCCGCTCGCTCCAGCCAGTGAACTGGATGATTTGACGTTGTTTGGGACCTTCGATTTTGGCGAAACCCTTGTGGGTATCCAAACCGGCAGGGTCACTTTAAACGGCGCCGGAATCTTCCATACGGGCGATGGTTCGATCGAAATCCTTGCCAGCGAACGCATCAGCATGCGCACCAATTCGCGGATCGTCATCGCCGATGGCGACGTCCTTTTGGATGCCAACTTGCTGGGTCGCGATGGTGACTTTGATGGCATTTTTATGGACGATTCGATCATTGAAGCCGAAACGGGATCAATCGTCCTGCTTGGCGTTGGCGGGAACCAAACCGGCGGCAGCTTCAACCGCGGCGTCGTGATGTTTGATTCCCAAATTCGATCCACCGGCGTCGGTCCGGATTTGGGCGAGATCTTCATTGATGGCACCGGGGGCGATGCGGCGACATCCAATCGCGGCATCCAGATCTCCGGTGCAACCAGCCGCATCGAAACGGTCGATGCCGAAGTCGACCTGATCGGACGCGGTGGTGCCAACGCGACCGATTCGTTCAATCAAGGCATCATCATTTTTGAAGGCACGGTCGAATCACTCGGCACCGGCCCGAATGCGGGGACGATTTCGCTGGAAGGTTTCGGTGGCGGCGGGTTGGACCAGAACAATGGAATCGTTTTGCTCAATTCCGATGCCGCCGTTCGCTCTCGCGACGGCTTGATTTCGATTGAAGGCACCGCCGGCGGCACCAACGATTTCAATATTGGCGTTCAAATGCTCGGTGGATCGCAGGTCGAATCGACGGGTACGGGACCATTGGCCAGCGGCATTGAGATCATCGGTACCGGGTCGGCTTCCGATTTCGTCAGCCGTGGCATTGAATTCAGCAGCCCGGCAACGCGGGTGACCAGCGTCGATGGCGATGTGGTCATTGATGGGACCGGTGGCGACACACCGGGCGGTTTCAATCAGGGCATTTTGTTTTTCGATGGCATCGTCCAAACCACCGGCGACGGCGATTTGACCATGACGGGCACCGCCGCCGGTGCGACGGGTCAGGGGATCTTTATCCAAGGCGTTTCGGCTGTCCGCGCCGCCGGCACCGGCGACGCGAACATCACCGCGACCGGCATCGGTGGCTTCACGGATCTCGTTTTTACCGGCGGTGTCGACGTCCAAATTGGTGATCCCGCGGCGCCGGGAGATTTGCGAATCACCGCCGACAACCTCTTTATCGACGGAGTCTCCAGCATCTCCGGTGCCGGTAACTTGTTCGTTCAACCCTTGACGGCGGGAACCGAAATCGGAATCGGCAGCGGTGCAGGGTTGTTCCAATTAAACAACGTGGAACTTAACACGTTCGCCGATGGCTTTTCATCCATTTCCATCGGCGACGCGGATTCCGGTATCGTGGAAGCCTTCGGGGCAACGTTCCGGGATGACTTGCTGCTGACGGGCAACGAGATTTTGATCGATTCGCTGGATGTCGGACTCAGCGCCGCAACGTTGACGGCCATTTCGGGAACCATCCAGGACGTTGCCGATGGCGTCGACGTTTCCGCCGGCCAGTTGACGTTGGTTGGAACCGTGACGCCACGTGGTCCGGGCATCGGAACACTGTCGACCAGCGGTGGTGGAGTTTTGGCAAGCGGTACGACACTACAACTGCAAGCCGGCGGTGCCGGGTCGACAGACCAGGACCGTTTACAGTTCGGCGACGATCTTATCATTGAACCGGAAGTTTCGTTGGATGTGATCGAAGCGTTGGGATACGCAGCCAGCATCGCCGCCGGTGACCAGATCACCTTGATTGAATTGTCCGACCCCGCCGCGACCGTGACGGGTACATTTGACCTGCTTCCGATGGCCGGCAAGATCCCCGGCATTTTTGGAACCGCTTTTGACGCCGTCATTGACTACGCCGGCGGCGATGGCAACGACATCGTGCTGGCCATCGTGACCGCGGCGCCCGAGGTGCTGAACGTACGACTGAATGAAGGAGGCCCATCTCGCTCGCAGATCACATCGGTCAGCATTCAATTTGACGAAGAAATCGAGACTGAGAATTTGGCCGACGCCATCACGCTTCAAAACGTCAGCACAACCGAATTGGTGGATAGCTTGATCGTTACGCCGCGCCTGGATGACCAAAATCGAAGTGTCATTGACATTACGTTTGATGCGGGAACATCGGTGCTCACGCGGGCGGGAACCGGTCTGCTGGGCAATACGCTGGCCACCGGCGAGTACCTGCTTGAAATCGACGAAACGCAAATCCGGTCGGTGGCGTCGAACCAATTGCTGGCCGATCCGTTTGTGTTTGGTGACGCCCCGGAGGACGAGTTCTTCCGTAAGTACGGCGACGAAAATGGAGACAATTCGGTCGACCTGTTGGACTTTGCGGAATTTCGCGTCACCTTTGGCCAGCGGGATGGCGATCCCGGGTTTCTCGCCGGCCTGGACTCGCAGGGTGATGGGGTGATCAATCTGTTCGACTTCGCCGACTTCCGAACCAGCTTTGGGACCTAGTGATTGGTTCCGATTTGATTTTTGAACACCGGTAGGTAACCGGCCTTCGCCAGAAGCCGGATCGCGGGTAGCCGGCCTTCGCCAGAAGCCGGATCACGGGTAGCTGGCCTTCGCCAGAAGCCGGATCGTGGGTAGCTGGCCTTCGCCAGAAGCCGGAGATGCCGGGCAATTCCGTGTTCTGGCGAACAACGGCTACTTCTAGCGAACAGCGGCTACTTCTGGCGAACTGCGGCTACACCAATTTTGGATCGAAATCCGGCAAATCGAGTCGGGCGACTGAGTTTTCCTTCGACTCGGCCAGTCGGTGTAAACTTTGGCGGCAAGCATCGCGAAACTGCATACGGTCGATCCGTTTTGCACGTCGCGTGATTTGCGATTTTGATCCCCCATTTTCTCGTACGACTCACCTGCCCCATGCGCTGCTTCGCTTTCTTGATGACCCTGGCCGTTGCCTCGGTTTCGTTGGTCTCCGATTCGCTGGCCGACGATTTGATGATGACCGCCCCACCCGAACCCAAGGACATGCAAGTCCTATTCAATGGGAAAGACCTGGATGGTTGGGACGGTGATCCGCGTTTGTGGTCCGTCCGTGATGGTGTGATCCACGGCGAAACGACGGCGGAGAATGCCGCCAAAGGGAACACCTTTTTGATTTGGCAGGGTGGCGAACCGGCCGACTTTGAACTCCGCTTGTCATTCCGCTGCAACGCCACCAATAACAGCGGAATCCAGTATCGCAGTTCGCCCCGCAAGGCACGCAACAAGTGGGCCGTCAAGGGATACCAGCACGAGGTTCGCAACGAAGTCGGTTTCCCGAATGTTCCGGGTTTCATCTACGACGAAGGCGGCAAACGCGGACGGCTGAACAACGTCGGTCAACAATCGGTTTACACCGCCGACGGCAAAAAGAAGGTCATCCGCGATGACTTGGTCACTCAAGCTGAATTCAAGAAACTGATGAAGCTGGATGAATTCAACGATGTCGTCATCATCGCCAAGGGGAATCACATTCAGCATTACTTGAATGGCAAGCTGATCATTGACTTCAAAGACGAAGACCCTGAAAAGGCGCTTTCAAAGGGTTTGATCGCCTTGCAGCTGCATGCGGGCAAACCCATGTTCGCGGAATTCAAAAATATCCGTCTAAAGGTCTACAAGTAGACCCATGAAGGACGAAAACGCGAGTCGGCAAGTCGAATCGGCTGCCGACGTCGATGACCAAGTTGTCGATGACCAAGTTGTCGATGACCAAGTTGTCGATGACCAAGCGCTTGAGATACCGACCGGTTCGCTGCCCCGTGTGTCGATCTTGTGGATGATCGGCGTGGTCACGGTTTCGGCGTTGGCGATGTTGGTCTTCCGTTTGGCCTATGGCGGCAACAAATTCGCGATGGTCGGCAGCATGTTGATCGTGCTTGGCATCGTGACGGTGATGTTGTTCGTGCTCGCGTTTTTGATTGGCTACTGGTTGGATTCACTCCTTCGCCGTTCGTCACTTTCGCTCGCGGCACCGCTGATGGGTGCGGCGCTGGCTCTGGGTGGTGGATCATTGGCACACGCCGATCAAGTTTGGTCGCCACGGTATCCGAGCGGCCGAAACCCCACACCCTATCGGGTTTCGGTTTCGGTTAGCGGCTTTCCGCGCGCCGGTGGCTATCAAACGTTGGACTTTCGCTTTCAACCGATCGGTAAGCAATTTGTTGCCGGTCACCGGCTTCAAATCGAGGTCACGCCGCGGTACGGGCACACGGTCGAAGACCCGGCTGGATTCACCGGTCAGTTCACCATCGAACAAGACCTTGGCATGCAGTACTTCCGGATGCACGTGCCTTTTTTGAGTCGCCCCGACCGATATGACATTCGGATCCTTGATGGGGGTTCGCCGATTGCAAAAAGTCGCATGCGGGTCAACATCGGTGGCGGCATGCGTGGCAATGGCGTCGGCCAGGAGTGGACGATTGGGATCATTGATCCGGCCATCGGCGGCGGTAAAGGTTATCCGGACGTCACCACCCTGATTTCCGTGTTGGGCCAGGGCCCACTGCCAACAACCAACGGTGCCAAGGCCAGCACCGCGGTTTCGCGAAACGTAACCCGAACCGCCGTCAGCGGCGTCGCTCAATTCCGAGACATTGGCAAAAACGATCTGGAGAAAACGTGGCTCGGCTACAGCGGCTTGGACGTCATTTTGGCGAATGCCCGGTCGATCGATTGGATTGAAGCGAATCAACCTGAATCCTGGACCGCAATCCGTGATTTTGTCGTTGCCGGGGGCCGATTGTGGGTCACCGATGCGGGCGACGTGGACTCCCTGCTGACCACGGTTACCCCCATCGCGGGCGGCAGGGTTCCCGTCGGCAAATCGATGAACAATGCGATCCGCCGG
>JBCCRW010000060.1:0-19244 GCA_039201055.1 Planctomycetota bacterium
ATTTCCGGAGGTGGCGTTTGACTCGCTTGGGGCTCGCCAAACTTACCACCGGCTAATTTCTACGATGCCTTCGGCATCGATACCGCGATCGCGATCCGCCTCGTGGGAAATCGCAACTCCCAGGCGCCGGCCAATTCCTTTCACCGCGACTCGGTAGGCGATGAGGCACAGAACTTGCGCGAGCCAAATCTGCCACAAACCCATCCTTAGGATGGCCCAGGCTTATCACCACTTCGGTGCTGGATGTTGGTCTCGAACGGAAAGTCTTAGGCGGTCGAAATTCGGCAGAAAAATGTCGGGCAGAAAAATACACAGCAAGAATTTCCCCGCCCCAGACTCTGTCTGTCTGACGGGTTTCTCCAGCGGGAACGGGTGCCCACGGTTCGCAGGTGCATTTGCCCAAGTCGCACCCTAATTTTTTAACCCCACTCATTTTTTAACACTTCTGGTTCTCATTGAGCCTCGCCAACAATACCACCACGCGGGTGGCGATCGCCTGGCTCGTTCCGATCTCGCCCACGCCTTCGCCCGTCTTGGCCTTCAAACCGATCTGATTGGCGTCCCAACTCGCGATCTTCGCGATCCGCTGCCGCATTGCATCCAGATGCGGAGCCATCTTGGGTTTCTGGGCCAAAATCACCGCGTCCAAATTGACCAATTCGAAACCTTGCTCGCGAATCTGCCGCAAGGCCTCGATCAAAAAATCGGCACTGTCTCGATTCGCGTTGGCTGGGTCGTCGTCGGGAAACAACCGCCCAATGTCCGGCAGGCATAATGCACCCAGCAACGCGTCGGTGATCGCGTGCAACAACACGTCGGCATCGCTGTGGCCGATGGCGTGAAAGGGCGACGGAATGTCCACACCGCCAATGCGTAGTGGACCGCCCTGGCCCAAACGATGCGAGTCATAACCCAAGCCGATGCGCACGACGTTTCCTCCCGGCGTGATGGATTCGTTCGTTACTAAATCCACGACAAGCGCCGCATCATTGCGGCGATACCCAGGATTCGCCACCATCGTGGCAGATCCCAAACCCTTCACAAGCCGCCCATGTCCATCATCGAAGTCCGGAATCTGACCAAGTCCTATCGGGTCTACAAAAAGGCCGAAGGACTGCGCGCCAGCCTCGGCGGCTTGTTCCATCGCGAATACACCGACGTGCACGCGGTCGCCGGCATCGACCTGGACGTCCGGCAGGGTGAATTTGTCGCTTTCCTGGGACCCAACGGCGCCGGCAAAACCACGACCCTCAAACTGCTTTCCGGCGTCATCCATCCGACCTCGGGCACCGCGACGGTGATGGGCTTTGTGCCCTGGGAACGCAAGAACGATTACCGCCGCCGCTTCGCCCTGGTGATGGGCCAAAAAAATCAACTGTGGTGGGATCTGCCCGCCGCCGAAAGCTACCGATTGAACCAGCAAATCTATCGCGTCCCCGATGATCGTTTCCGCGGCACACTGGATGAATTGACCGATTTGTTGGACGTCGGCAAGTTGCTCAATCAACCCGTTCGCGAATTGTCTTTGGGCGAACGCATGAAGATGGAATTGATCGCGGCGTTGCTACACAGCCCCGATGTCCTGTTCCTGGACGAACCCACCATCGGGCTGGACGTCATCGCCCAGCACAACATCCAACAATTCCTGCGCTACTACCAGGAAAAGCGTCAGATCACGATCCTGCTGACCAGCCACTATATGAAGGACATTGCGGCGTTGTGCAAACGCGTGGTCGTGATCGCCGAGGGCACCATTCAGTACGACGGTTCGCTTAGCGGCATCATTGATCAGTTTTCCGGCCACAAGATCATCACCCTGCAATTCCCCGATGGTGAAATTGACAAAACACTGATCACGCAGCTGCGATTGCTGGGCGAGGTACTCGACGAAACCTGGCCCAAGGTTCGCATGAAGGTCGCCCGCCAGGACGTCACGGCGATGCTCTCCAAAGTTTTGGCCGAACATGCCATTGATGACATCGCCGTCGAGGAAGTGCCTCTCGAAGATGTCATCGCCGAATTGTTTCGCGGCACGCGAAGTGATTCAGGCGGCGAATCAAAGTCAAGCCCAAGCGAACTTGCGGCGGTGCAGCGATGAGCCCGCCCAGCAAAGGATCAGCCAAGAACGCCGGCAAAAAACCAAACGGCAAACCCGCCACGCCCCAGCGGACTCTGGTGCAACTGGATGACATATCGATCCGCTACCGCGGGCCGACGCTGTTGGACGGCGTTTCGGCCAGAATCCATCAAGGTGATCGCATCGGTTTGCTGGGCCGCAACGGCGCCGGAAAGACGACCTTGATGAAAATCATCGAAGGTTGCGTTCATGCCGATTCGGGTGCTCGCATCATCACGCCAAAGGTCAACATCGCGCGGCTGATTCAAGAGGTCCCCGACGATGTCACCGGCAGCGTCCGCGAAGTGATTTTGAATTCCGATCACCCAGGCCAAGCCGGCGCCGCGGCCGGTTCCCGCGACGATGATCCGGAATCGTATTGGCGGTGGGAAAATGTCGTCGATAAAACGATCACCCAAATGTCGCTGGACCCCGACGCGGTTTTCGAATCGATGTCCAGCGGAATGAAACGCCGCGTTTTGTTGGCGTCGGCCATCGCCGCCGGACCGGACATTTTGCTGTTGGACGAACCGACCAACCACTTGGACATCGAATCGATCGGATGGTTGGAAAACTTCCTTTCCAAGTGGAACGGCACATTTGTCTTCATCACCCACGATCGACGTTTTCTACAAAACCTGGCGACGCGGATTTGGGAGATCGACCGCGGCCGGCTGTTCGATTGGACCTGCGATTACCCGACCTTCCTGCTTCGAAAACAACAAGCCATTGAAGCGGAGGAAAAGCAAAACGCGTTGTTCGACAAAAAGCTTGCCGAAGAAGAAGCGTGGATTCGACAGGGCATCAAGGCGCGGCGGACTCGCAACGAGGGCCGCGTCCGGGCGCTCAAGGCGATGCGTTTAGAACGATCCGATCGACGCGCCAAAGTCGGCAAGGCGAAATTGAATTTCGGCAGCGGCGAGCGCAGCGGCGCCCTGGTCGCCGAACTGGAGGACGTGCGATTTCGTTATGCCGATGACCAGCCCGAATTGATCGGCGACTTTTCAACGCAAATCATGCGCGGCGATCGCGTCGGTATCCTGGGCCCCAACGGAGCCGGCAAATCCACCCTGCTGCGCTTGATCCTGGGCAAGCTGGAACCCACCGCCGGAACCATTCGCCAGGGCACGCGTTTGAACGTCGCGTATTTCGATCAACTTCGCGAATCGCTGGACCCCGAAGCCTCGGTCGCCGACAACGTCGGCGAAGGCGGCGACCGCATTCAAATCGGCGATACCAGCAAGCACATTTACGGTTACCTGCAAGACTTTTTGTTCACGCCAGAGCGTGCCCGCAGCCCGGTCAAATTTCTTTCCGGCGGTGAACGCAACCGTGCCTTGTTGGCCAAGTTGATGACGCGTCCGGCCAACCTCTTGGTGCTGGATGAACCCACGAACGACCTGGATTACGAAACGCTGGAATTGCTCGAAGAACAGCTCTTGGCCTTTGACGGAACGGTGCTGCTGGTTTCGCACGACCGCGAATTCTTGAATAACGTCGTCAGCAGTGTGATCGAGGTCGCCGACGGAAACGCTCGCGAATACTTCGGTGGCTACGACGATTACCTACGCGTTCGCAACGAATCGCAAGCCGCCACTTCGGGCCACGGCACTGCGTCGGGCTCGGCGGCGGGTGCCAAGCCCATCGGTTCCAATCGCTCGGCAGCGAAAAAAGCGACCACCCGGGAGACAGCCGCCGGCGAATCGACCACCGCAGCAACCTCCGTCAAGCCCGCGCGAAAACTGTCGTTTAAAGAAAAGAGCGAATTGGAGGCCCTGCCCGGACGCATCGAAACACTCGAGGCCGACATCGCCGCCCTGCACCAAGCGATGGCCGATCCGGCCTATTTCCAAAATCCGGATGCCGACTTTTCAGCCGACCGAAAGCTTCTAGCTGCATTGCACGAAGAACTCGACGCGGCTTACGCAAAATGGGAAGAACTGGAGGGCTAGGGGTTTTGCGTCCGGCAGGAAGTCGCCCCGCATGCCAGAGCAACCCAAATACTCGAATTTTCCCAGGTTTCGGCCGCCCGAACGAACTGGAGAAATCACGGAGTATTATCTAAGTTCGGGAAACGTCCGCACACGATTGCCGCCGCGGCATCCCGCCGGTGCCCCCACCCCATTTCTCGCGTCTGATCGCGTCGATTCGTCCCACGCATGCTCAAAGCCCTCGAACTGGCCGGATTCAAGAGCTTTGCGGATCGGACGCGTTTCGATTTCCCCGATGGCATTACGGTCATCGTCGGGCCGAATGGATCGGGCAAAAGCAACATCGTCGACGCGATGAAATGGGTGCTCGGTTCGCAAAGTGCCAAGTCGCTGCGGGGCAAGGAGATGAGCGATGTCATCTTCAAAGGATCGCAAACTCGCGCGCCCGCCGGTTCGGCCGAAGTCACCATCGTCTTTGACAATCCCGATGGGACGTTACCCGTCGATGCACAGGAGGTGCGATTGACCCGCCGCGTGTATCGCAGTGGCGAAGGCGAATACCTGATCAACGGCCAAGCGGTTCGCCTAAAAGACATTCGCGATTTGATCCGCGGCACGGGCGTCGGTATCGATGCCTACAGTTTGATTGAACAGGGAAAGGTCGATCGAATGCTGCAAGCCGGTCCGCGAGACCGACGCGCGATTTTCGAAGAAGCCGCCGGTATCAGTCGCTTCAAGGCCAAGAAGGTGGAAGCCGAACGAAGACTCGCCCGCGTGCAAAGTAACCTGACGCGACTGGGTGATATCGTTGACGAAGTCGGCGGTCGCTTGAAAAGCCTGCGCAACCAGGCCGGCAAGGCCGAAAAGTATCGTAACGCCAACGACCGTTTGCGACATCTTCGTGTGCAGATCGCCTGGAACGATTGGGTCCAATGGTCGGCGGAATTGGATGACATCCAGCGTGATTTGGCAGCGTCCAATCAGCGGAAGGCCGCCGCCGAAACCCTGCGTGATCAATTGGCACATCGCCGCCGGGACGCGGACCATCAATTGGAAGCGATCGCCGTCGAATCGCAACGGCAGCAAGAAACACGCGGCAGCTTGGCCGCCGAAATCGCACAAATCAGCGGTTCGAAAAGTGCCGCCAAACAAGCCGCCGACGACCTGCGAAAGACCGCTGGAAAGTTGGCCATCCGCGTCCGCGGCTTGGGCGACGAATTATCGCGTTTGCAAATCCAGCATGATTCGGCAAGCGAGTTGGCCACGACGGCCCGGCAAAATCTGGACGCGGCCAAACAACACGCCGCCAACATCGAAAGCCAGCAAAACAAGCTTTCCCGGGAAGTCGAATCGTTGCGTCAGCGACGCGACACGATCAGCCGCGATCACGTCGCGGCGTCGCGCAAAGTGGCCGACTTGGAAACCCAGTGGATTCGTGCCGATGGGAAGATGAACGAGGCCACGCGGGCGCTGGCGGGTTTGGAAAAACGCCTCCAGACAGTCCAAGCCCAATGCACTCAGGCCGAAGCTGATGCCAAAGCGGCCTTGGAAACCCTGGCGACCTTCGACGGCGAAATCGAAACCGCTCGTCGCGATGTCGAACGTTTTGATGCGGAGGTCGCCGCGACCCGTCGCGAAGTCGATCGCCGACGCGAGGACCTGGCCGGACTCCAGGGACGGCTGCACGGGATCAACGAACGCGCCGAAGTGCTGCGTGATCTGCAACGACGACAAGAGGGACTTTCCGGCGGCGTGCGGCGGATTTTGGAAGAGATCCGCGGCAGCGACGAAACGCTCAAATCACAGGTCATCGGTTTGGTCGCCGATTGCTTTGACGCCGACGTCGGCATCGCGCCGCTGATCGATGCCGCGCTGGCCGGCCGGTCGCAATACGTCGTCACCCGCGGACCGTCGCTGGGTGATCGCATTGCCGATGCGACCCTGAAAATCAATTCACGCGTTGGCTTGATTCGCATCGACGAATTACCCAAACGTCGACCCGGTGATCGGATCCGCCTGGATGGACTCAAAGGCGTCATCGGCCGCGCCGACCGGCTGGTTCAATGCGATGCCGAAATGATGCCACTGGTGCACCATCTATTGGCCAGCACCTGGCTGGTGGAATCGTTTGCGGTCGCCATCGGACTGCGTCGACTTAGCGGTGCCGGCCTGCGTTTTGTCACTTCCGCCGGCGAATTGATTGAAAGCGATGGCACCTTGGTCGTGGGTCCCGCCGGTGGCTCCGGTGATTTGATCAGTCGCAAAAGCCAGCTTGCCGAGGCTGATGAAGAAATCGCGCACTATCAATTTCAAATCGAAACCGGCCGCCGGGAACTGGATCGGTTGGTGGCGACTTTGGACGACCAGGTTGCCCGTCAGGGCCGCGCCGAACAGGGCCATCGCGAATTGCTGACCCGCCGCGCCGCCGCCGCCGCCAGTGCGCAGCACGCCCAGGACCGGCACGAAGCGCGGCGATCGGCCGCGGGCGAAGTCCGCGCCGAGGCCGAATCGGCACGGGTGACCCAGGAAACCGCCGCCGCACAATGCACTTCGCTGGAACAACAAATTCGCGATTGCAAACACGACGGCGAAACCCTGGCCGGCGATTTGGCCGCCGTCGACGCGGCACTGGGCGAAAGCCTGGCGACCTTGGAAGCCATCGGCAACGGAGTGATGGAATCGATCAACCGCATCCATCAAGCCGAACAGGAAAGTGCCGCCGCCCAGGCCAACGTGCGGGCAATCGCGGATCAACTGAAAACCAAATCCGAGATTCACCGCGAATCCAAATCGTCGCTGCGACACGCGCTGCAACAGATTGACGAATATCGCATCAGTGTGATCCACGCGGACGATCGGATTGCCAGTCTGCTCTGGGACCAGGAAACCGCCACGCGTCGTTTAGACGAACTGGCAAGTGAATCGGAGCGGGTGCGGGCCGACAACCGCGACGTGATGCAGGCCAGCGAAACGGCCACCCGCGACGCCAGCGTGGCGTCCGAGGATGTGATGCGGTCGACGGCGGCGCTGGATGCCACGCGGCTCAAACGCGAGGGTCTGGCCCAGCGGATGCTGGAAGACTACGAATTGGATTTGATCGGCGAAGAAGTCCCCGTCGACCTGGAACCCTTGGATGATCGCGATGCCGCCGAAGAAGAAATCAGCCGGCTTCGCAACCAGGTCCAACGGACCAGCAACGTCAACATGGAGGCGCTCGAGGAACTCGAGGACCTGCAACAACGTTATGACCAATTACACGGCCAATACCAGGATTTGACGGCGGCCAAGGATTCGCTGCAGCGGATCATCACCCGCATCAATTCCGATTCCCGTCGTTTGTTTACCGACACGCTGGAAGCGATACGGGAGAACTTTCGCGAGTTGTATCGTAAGAGTTTTGGCGGCGGCCACGCGGACCTGGTGTTGGAGGATAGCGACGATCCTTTGGAAGCCGGTGTGGAAATTGTCGCCACGCCACCGGGCAAACAATCGCTCAGCAATTCGCTGCTTTCGGGTGGCGAAAAGGCATTGACCGCGGTAGCCCTGCTGATGTCGATTTTCAAGTATCGGCCAAGCCCGTTTTGTGTGCTGGACGAAGTCGACGCGCCGTTTGACGAAGCCAACATCGGACGCTTTGTCACGGTCTTGAACGAATTTTTGGATCACAGCAAATTTGTGATCGTGACGCACAGCAAAAAGACCATGACATCGGCCACGACGCTGTACGGCGTCACGATGCAGGAAAGCGGCGTCAGCAAGCAGGTATCAATTCGCTTCGAAGATGCCAGTGAAGTCGAAGAGAGCGGCGAAGCCGCCTAAGTCGCTCGCCTCTCCGACGCATCGGGGCCAGCGTCCCCCACACGGTCCGCCCAGTCACCCGCGGTCGACGGCTGGCAGTCGGCGTATCGCCCGAGCGTCTAATCGAGACCTCGGCAACCGCCATTGGCGATGCCGAGCGACGGAACGCGACCACGATGCGGAATGGGTGGGTTCGTGGCGGGTGGATTCGAAAACTGACTTTTTTGCGTGACCCCGGCAGCTGCGGGGGCTCCGGCGAAGGAGTGATTTTTTGAAACCGACCCCCATTCGATGCGGAGCAAGCGATGGCGATTGTCCAATTTTTGTTGGCCTTGCTTGTCCTGGGCATGGTTCTGTTCACTCCGGTGCTGGCCGTAATCGGCCTCGCGGCGCTGCTGAAAAGTATTCGCGGTGACCATTCGCCCGCCGCTGACCGGCCGCTCGCGGACATCGAAGCCGGATTCCGTGCCGATTGCTTGGTCACGCGTCGAACTTTGGACCGTTTGGTCGCCACCGGTCGGCTGACCGTCACCCAACGGGCCCAAGTCAACGCCGCAATCGATGCGGCGCTCGCCGCTGAATCGGCACCCCCAAGAACCACCGCCGCGAGCTCCGTCGCTCGACTTTCCGAGTCGAAGAAAACCGACTCGGAGAATCGTGCGACTTATCCAAAAACCGCCGCCGCAACCTCAGTAGCTCGACTCTCCGAGTCGAAGAGAAACGACTCGCTCCATCGTGCTACCGAGCCAAAGCCTGCGGCCCAAGCACCTCCGCCGGTCATTGCCAAACCGTCCTCCGTCATTCCCACGCGTACTTGGAATGACTTCTTGGCCGCACACAACATTCGCGCCGTCGAAATCATCGCGGGCCTGCTGATCGTGGTCTGTTCGATCGGGCTGGTGATCAGTTTGTGGCACACGATCGTGGCGGTGCACGCGGCCGTACCGGCGCTCATTTTCCTATCCGCCAATGCGGCCATCTTCGGCGCCGGATTCTACATTTTGAACAAATGGACGTTGGTTCAAATGGGCCGAGTCGTGATCACCATCGCGACGCTGTTGACCCCGCTCGTTGTGCTGGGCGGTTTGGCCGCCGGGCCCAACCAGGTCCTGCGGGTCTCGTTTTCGGACCCCATCACCTTGTCCATCCTGCTTTTGGGCAGCAGTCTCGAAATCTGGCTGCTGCACAAAGCTGCCAAGGTTCTGTTTGGACGACGTGGCGATCCCTGGTGGGTTGCGATGATTGCGGCCGCGGCCGCCACACCGTTGTGGATCGCCAGCGTACTTGTGTCTGCACCGGAGCAGGTGGGCTGGGTCGTCTTCCCATCGGCATGCATCTGGACGCTTGCCATCCTTCGCATTGACATCGATCGTCCCTCCACACGCCTTCGCCATTTGTGGACGCTGACCTGCGGTGCCTATTCGCATGTGATTCTTGTGGGCGCCTGGGTCTTGATTGGGCGGATGGCGGCGGGCTTCAAAAACAATCCAAATTCTGACGCCCAGCCAACGCAGTGGATGGACGACACGGTGATGATCCACGTGTTGCCGCTGGCGGTCAGCATGACGGCGCCGCTGGTTGCCGCCGCGACAACCTTGTGGGCCCACGCGCGGCAGGTGGCCGATCCGAACGATTCGGTTGCGACATCGAACAAACAGCCGACATCCACCGCGACAAGCGAAATGCCCGCGGCGATCGCGGGTCGCGTGGTGTTCATGAAAACAATCGCGGTGAGTGTCGCCATTCTTGCCGCCTTGCCCGCATGGGCCATTCTGGATCAACCCCTGTGGTTGTTCGCTTGGTCATTGGCTTACACCGGAGTTGCCGGTTGGGTGGGGTGGCGGCATCGTTTGCCGTGGGCGGGCGTCGTCGCGGGTGCCGCGACGATTTGGACCTCACTGATGCTGGTACCGGTTTGGATCGACCCGGCGATCGATTGGCAATCGCCGTGGTTGCGCCGCTTGGTCTCGGAGGCATCGATCCCACTGCTGGCGATGCTGGCGGCGGGTTTGCGAATCACGGCGGTGGCGATTGCCCGACCCGCGAACGCTGGCTTGGCGGTTCCGAAAGCTGCGGCCAACAATGAACAAGTTGCACCACTTGCCGGTGGTTTTCGAATAGCATCCGTGGGTTTCGCAATGGCCTGCGGGCTGCTTTGCATCGGATGGTCGCTTCAGCCGCAAAGCGCTTTTGCGTGGGCCGGACCGTGGCTGCCCAAGCTGGGCCTGTCTTTGTTGCCGGCGGCCGCCTTCGCTTCGCAACTGCGTAGCCGCAAGCTGCAGCCGAAGGATTCGATCACTGCGGGTGAAGTCGATTCGCCAAGTGGATCACAACCGGCGAGTCTGATCTTGGTCAGCTTGTCTTTGGCGGCGCTGGCGGTCGGCGATTTGCTGACCGTTCCACTGCTTTCCACGCTGCCGTTGGTCCAGTTTGCGGGCATCCAGCTGGCTTCACCGGAGCGTTTTGCCGTCGCCATCGCCGTGGTTTCCACGCTGTTGATCTTGGCCGAACAAGTGCTACCCCGCGATGATCGTCGCAGCGGACTCCATGCCGCGACGATCCAAACAGTGTCTCTGGTGCTTCCGCTGGTTTGTGTCGGTGCACCGGCGATTTGGCGTGGGGCATTTCCTTCGTGGGCAATCCTGACGGGCGTTACCGCGGTGACGCTTGGCCTTTTGGTATGGTTGATCCCACGCGACCGATTCGGCTTTGTGGCCGCTTGGGGGCCGAGCCTTTTGTTGACGGCCATTTTTGCGGGAATGGCAAAAGCCGATTGGCTGGATTTGTCCACGGGGTCTACTCAGGCGGCGTTGACCAGCGGCTGGCCCGTGTCGTGGCGGCTGCTCGCGGGCCTCACCGCCGCATCGTTGGTCTGGACTGCGATCGGCGGCCTGCTGAATTTTCTGCCCAAGCGATTTCATGAATACGCATTCACCAAGCATTCGGTGGCGGCAAGAAATTGGTTGTGCTTGCAGGGCCCCGCCACCGCCATCCTGTGCGGTCTGACCACGCTGGCATGGTTGGAACCGATCCGGCGGATGTGGGACGAAACGGTGTTGTTTGTGCCGCCGGAATCGTGGAATGCTTTTGCAATCATTGGCGTTCCACTGGTGGTGCTATGGTGCGTCGAACGTTTCTTGAAAACGGTGCCGGCCCAAGCGTTCGTGTTTCCACGAGTGGCGGTCGCCTTGTTGTCTTGGACGATTGCGTCCCAATTTATTGCGGTGGATGTGGACGTGATTGCGGTGGATGTATCGCGTGCCTATCGCTTGATGGGGATGACACTGCTGGCGATGTGCGGCTGGGCGGGCGTGGCGTGGTTTGTCGCGCGTCGGACACGACGCAGAAACGAAGCGCAAATGGATTCGCTCGCGATCACCACAGACGCGTTGTTGGTTTCGGTCGCCGCGGCGGTCACTTGGTTCGCGCTGGCATCGACGGTTTGGCTGGCTTCGATACGCGATGAAGTCCTGCTGGATCCACTTGTTGGCATTTTCTTGGTCGTCACGCCGGCGGTGTTGTTCGCGTTCCACTTTGCGAGGACACACTCCCGTCCGCTTGCCTGCTCCCGTCCGCTTGCATGGGGCATCGCCGCCTGGATTCCAATTGGCGTGATGTTGGCGATTCCAATGTTTGGGTTTCCGCCGCCGGTGACGTGGATCGCCTGGATGGGCGTGATATCGTTGGCGATCGCGATGTTGGCAAACCACTGGTTGGGCAAACAGGCAGCGGCCTGGCCCCAGACACTGCGACCGCCGCTGAGCGTCCTTTCCGATGCTTGGACCCGAGCCGGCATGGCCGTCACGGTGTTTGTTCTTGCCGCTTGGGTCGTTGGCGGTTTCGTCTGGACGCCGGCCGCCAGTGGCGTTCTTGCTGTCGGTTCGGCTGTTTCGATTGTCGCCGCCTGGAGGCATGGCTTGGGTGCTTATCGGCCGGCCCGCGAAAGCGTGCTCGCGTTCGGGGTGCCGGGCACCGTGTTGATCGCTTTGGCCGCCGTCGACGGCATAACAACAAGTTGGCGCCCGGGATGGGCGTCGTCGATCCCGAATGGAATGTCGACGGGAATCGTGATGTCGATGTGGACGCTCGCCAGTGGCTTGTGGATGCGAAGCACACAGCTGCGGTCGGCGTCGAATTTAAAGCGCATCGAGGCGAACATGGCGTGGCCCATCGTGGTGGTGGCAGGTGTTTGGGTTTCGATGCGTTCGGACGCGGCGTGGGTATCGTGGGTCGCGATGCTTCCGATCGTGCTGGTGTGGATCGCGGCGGCACGGGCGGATCGCCATTCGTTTTTTTGGAAAACGTTTTGCGTGGGCGGAATGGTTGCCGCAATGGCCCTGGCGACGCAGTGGTCGATCTCCACAACTAGCCAGCTGACGTTGTTCTTGGCGACGCTAGCGGTCCCCGTGATTGGATGGCGAATCGATCGAAGACGGGATGTGAAGGTCGTCGACCGGGGTTTGTCCACCCCGGAATCTTTGCCGATGGTGTTGATGATCGGCCTGGCGATTGGACAATTCGTGTGGTTGCTGTTTGTCCAAGGAATCCGAACGGACGCTTGCACCGGTGTCGGGTTGCGTTTGCTCTTGCTGGCTGGTGTCGGCGTGTTGGTCGGCGGGCGTCATCGGGAATCACGCGGGTATCTGGAATCGACGCTCCTGGTTGGATTGACGATCGTGCAGGCCGGCCTGCTTGTGGGACTGGTGTTTGCACCCGAGATGACTTGGTGGCACCGAATCACCCTTTCGTGTCTGACCTGGGCAATCGCGATGCGACTGGGTTCGTGGTTGGTGCCCATCATGGATGCCCGCGAAAATCACATTTGGCGTTCCCGTTTGGCTGTTGGAAACCCGGTTGCCAGTGGAAACCCGGTTGCCAGTGGCGGCACGGTGTCCGATCGCCGCGTCAGCCAGGCGTATCGCCGGCTGCTGCGGGGCGGTTTTGTTTTGATGCTGCCGGCGTTTGCCGCTTCGGTCGCCTCGGTCGCGGGAATTCCCATCAGCATCGGAATTTGGATCGGCTTGGCCCTGGCGTCCTGGTCGCTGCTCGGATTGGCCGACCATTCAAATTTTGACACGCACCGCATGACGGCGATGTGGGCGTCGCTGATCACATTGATGTGCTTGGCGGCGGTGAATTTGACGCCCGAAGTCGACCCGGGCGGCGACCCCTGGGGTTGGTTTGGTTTGAAATTGTCAATGCGTTGGGCAGTACTGTCGTTGCTGCTGACGCCGCTGACCCTATTCGCGACTTCGCGGCTGCTGGGCGATTCGATTTTGCGGCGTTGGTCGTCGGCGTTGGTGGTCTTCCGAAACGCATCGATCGGTTTGGGGGTGGTCGCTTTAATCAGCGTGATGTCGCATGAATTTCTGCTGCGTGATTCGGGCTTGCAAGCCATGCCGACGGCCAGCGTGATCGGAATGGCCGTCGTTCTGGGTGGATTGGCAGTGCTGTCGTTGGTCATCGCGGTCTTGACGCGTCCGCAAGTTGCCGGCAACGCACCGCGTGTTGATTCCATGACGGCGGTGATGCAAATGGGCGACGCGGCGCGGCAGTGGTTGTTTTGTTCCGGTGAAGTGTTGGTGCTGCTGACGTGGCTGCATGTTCGTTGGTGTCGACCCGAATGGGCGACGCTCGGTTTGGGCAGCTATTGGCCGATCCCGGTGTTTGCATTGGCGGCCGCTGGGCTGGGTTTATCGCACTGGGCCAAACGTGCCGGCGACGATGTCATTCGAAAAAATCTGCACAGTGCATCGGTGCTACTGCCCATTGTTCCGTTGATCGCTTTTTGGATTCATCCCGATGGATTTGCGACGTGGCGGCTGCCCAGCGGGTTCTCTTACGCCAACATCTTGCTGCTGGCGGCGATGCACTATCTGGCTTCGGGCGTTTGGAATCGATCGATGCCGGCCCGCGTTGTCGCGACGGGTTTGGGGGCTGTCGGCTTTTGGATCCATCTTTCGTCGACCATCGGCTGGCGACTGGTCGAACATCCACAGGTGTGGTTTTTGCCACCGGCTTTTGCGTTGTTGGTTTTGGTGCACCTGGAGCGTCGGCGCTTGCCGTCCGACGTGGTCGCGGGTCTGCGTTACGTCGCGACCACGTGCATCTACTTGACCAGCACAGCGGACTTATTTGTTAAGGGCTTCGGTGAGACCTTGCTGGGTCCCATCGTTCTGCTGGCCTTGGCGCTGGCGGGTGTGGCCGCTGGGATCTTCTTGCGAATCCGGCCGTTTCTTTACTTGGGCACTTCGTTTGTCGGCGTGGCGACCTTTGTGATGGTCTATCACGCCGCACAATCGCTGGATGCGGTTTGGCCCTGGTGGGCCTTTGGCATCGGCACCGGCATCCTGATTTTGGGCGGGCTGGTGTTTCTGGAAAAGAATCGGCCCAAGCTGATCCAAATGCGGGGCGAATTGGCGACGTGGGATCGGTAGATAGAACGCTGCGCGGGCGAGTCGGTGGTCCGCGATTGCGGCATGTGCGAACCTCGCATTGGTGAGGCCCGACTGGAGCGTCACACGACGGGCCAGATAACGACACCGAGACTTTATTCGCGAAAGGGAACGTCTCCCGACCGGAAGACTTGACCGGGTACCGACTGGTTTGTCTTAAGGAGCCAATCGATTTGCAACTTTCACTCAATCAAAAATGGCTTCCTTCCGACTTCCGGCCGCTGGCGAAATCCGGCTACGATTTTTAGTTGCGATCGGCTGCTGGCGAAGTCCAGCTACGATTTTCGGTTGCTATCGGAAAGCCATCCAACAGCCGCGCATCACAAACCTGCCAACAAGCGTGCCGAAAAACCTTGTCCAACGTCACCGAGACCATCAACGCCTCGATCATCCGCGACACGTCGTCGAATCTGCCAGTCGCGACGCAGATCCTTGGCGATGGAGAAAGCCAGGTGCTCGATCTGGTCGTCGCCTTGGCGGCCTTTCATCGCGATTGTCGCGGCCAAGATGGCGGCGGTCACGGCGGTATTGCCGGCGATTGTCTTCGCGTGGATGACAAGGATCGCTTATGCCTTGTCTTGGGGCCGCCGCGGGGCGAACGATCGCCATGCCACAATACGGCAAGCGATGATCCCAAGGGACGGTTTTATTTCAATTTGGGAACGCTGCCACGACCGGTCGATGACCTGACCGCGCTGGGCGTCGTGCTCGGCGAATTGCAATTGCCACCCGCTTCACGGCCCGATTTCCTGCCGCAAGTCTCGACCTACCGTAAGCGACTGGCCGGGGCACTACGGCATCGTTCCCGCCACCATGCCGATGCGCGTTTGCGGCAGCTGACGCGTGAGCTTTTGCTTGCACCGGAGAAAGGTTTTTCCGACGCGGTTTCTTTTCTGCGATCGCGACCTCACTTTTTAGCGCTGGACCACGACGGGCACTTTAGGCGTCCGTCGCTTGCCCAGCGCTTTCGTCGGTGGCCTTGGTTTCGCGCGATCCTGCTTGTTTTGGCAATCCTGTCGTTGGGCTGGTGGCTCGGTGGCGGCGACAACCCACTGGGTGTTGTGAATCGCCAGCCCCTTCAAGATTCCGATGCCCCGATGTTGGCACGCGGTGAATTGGAATTCCTGCGCGCGGAAAATTCGGCGCTGCGGGCAAGGTTGGAGTCGCGAACGAACGTCGCGGCCACCGCGCCCGTTGGGATTCCCACCGCGGCGGTGACCCGGGGTGAACTGTATGAACGGTATGGCGAACTACCCGCGTTTCGAAATGCAAAGGTCCGGCGTCTGCTCAAGCAGCTTACGCTTGGCGAAGAAGAGTTCGAATACCTGCAAACGCGACTCACCGGCGCCGCCAGGGCGTCAAATGTTTGGTGGTCGTGGGTGCGGACTGCCGCGGACGACCGACAAATCCAGGCGGAACTTGCCGGCGCCGACGCGGACGTCGCGGCGATGCTGCGGGGATGGTTGGCCGATGCGAATCGGCCACGAGAATACACGCTGCGGGTCCGTAAGCTGGTCAAGCCCGCGGCAGAGGCATCGGGGTCGTATGACTTGAGCGTCAACGATCAACAAACGCTGCTGAAGACCTCGGAATGGGAGCAGGCCGAGCCCATCGTCATTCGCTGGCGCTACGGTGACCCGATCCAGGTGCAGCTGGAACGCCGCTGGACCTACCTCCTGTACGACGCCGACATCATCAAGGTGTCCATTGGTGGTGAACTGGCGATGCCGCGTTTGCAGACGGTCAAACTCGAAAATTCGGACGCCGGATATGCCCTGGCCTTGTCGGTGGAACCCGGCATCGGCCCTCCGCGGCCGGTGGGCGAGACCGGAACGGGTCGCTGATAAGACGGTCGCTATCGGGCGAATTTCCGTTGAACAGGTTGCTAGAAAATCCCACGCGGATGGATCCGATCGATTCGAGAAACTTTTCCAGTGGTGCAAAGACGGAGGCGACGGTCACCCGAGCGAAGCAATTTTTACGGTGATTCGAAACGCTTCAGACGTTTTGAGCCTGGACCGTCACCGGGGACCCAGTTTTACTCACACCGCATGATCTTGGCGACCCCGAGAGATCGTGGTTTCGCAAGCTGCCGGCGAGTCATTTCGACGGCACAACCGCATTTGATTCCGTTTTGTAGCCGACAACACGATGCCCATTCTTCAGCCGGAAGCCGCACCCAAGACCGATTTGCGTACGGACCGCTTTGAAAAGCCGCCATCGGCGTCTTCGGGCCGGGTTCGCTGGGACTACATGATGTTTTTTGTCCTGGTCCACGCGGCCGCGTTGCTGGTTTTCGTACCGGCATTCTTTTCATGGTGGGCGGTCGGCGCTTTTGTGGTCGGCGTCTTTTTGTGCGGCGTCTTGGGCATCAACATCGGCATGCACCGGCTGCTTTCGCATCGCAGCTTCCAGGCCCGCAAGTGGTTCGAACGAACGCTCGTCTTCTTCGCCCTGTGTTCGGCTCAGGAAACTCCCGCGCGTTGGGTGGCTTGGCACCGCAAGCATCATCGACACAGCGACCATCCCGATGATCCGCACACGCCACGGGTTAGCTTTTTGTGGTCGCACTTTGATTGGCTGTTGCACGATCAGCAATCGACGCTGACGACCTTTTCACTTTATGAACAATACGCCCGCGACGTCATCGCCGACCCGTTCTATCGGTGGGTGGAAAAACTTCCGATGCCGGCGGGAATCTTCTTCATGATGCACACCGTGGTTTGCGCGATATTGGCGATCGGATTTTCGATCCTAGTTAATGGACCGGGCTCCGAAGCTTGGTCGATGGCCGCCGGTATCCTGGTGTGGGGTGTGGCGTTGCGAACCGTTTACGTGTGGCACATCACGTGGAGCGTCAATTCGCTGACCCATTTAATTGGCTATCGAAATTATGAAACGACCGACGACAGCCGCAATTCTTGGTTCGTCGCGTTGATCACAATGGGCGAGGGTTGGCACAACAATCATCACAGCGATCCATCGGCCGCATCGGTCCAACACAAAGCGTGGGAAATCGATCCCATCTACTATTTGATTTTGTTATTTCAAAAAGTGGGTCTGGTGACCCGCGTCATTCCCGCGCGGCCGGTGCGGCAGCGGGCAAAAGCCACCGCGTGATGCGGTGGTTCGGCGTGGGTATCGTCGCACGTGCGCCGGGCGCGCCTGTGAGCCGAGATTGCGGCCTGTGCCGCGAGCCGGGCACCTGCACCGAAGCGTGCTGCGTCGAAGCAAACGTTATCTGACGCGGGCGCGTGGCGCCTGAGGTGGCTTGGGTTTCGGGAGCCACGCGAGGCCTTTCATTCAATGGGACTCAAGGACCCTATGATGCCCCCTCGCCCCAACCCTATCCCCCACGTTTTGTTCGCTTCATTCCTCAGCAAACAAAACGCGGGGGAGAGGGGGCAGGAGACTGCCTGTGTTTTGATCTAGCTCCCTCTCCCCGTCAATTTGATCGGCGGAACGAGGATCAAATTGACGGGGGAGCGGGTTGGGGTGAGGACGCAGGAGCTTTAACGCCGGGCCGCTTGTTGCGCGCGCTCTTTTGCATTCGTGGTACCCGTGGATTCGCTTACAGCTCGGCCACCGGCTCTCCCGCCGCGCAAGTGAGCCGAGACCCGCGGCCTGTGCCGCGAGCCGGATCCGTGCACCGAGAGGTGTCCAATGCGGGGCAAAGAGTGCGGGATGCGTACAACATGGTCGCCCCATCCACCCGCGTTACCCGCTGCCGCCCAAACCTGACATTGTTTTTACGTTGCACTCAACCTTGTTTGACCCTGCATCACCAACCGTTTGCTACGTTCGAGCCGTCATGACATCGACTTACGTTTCAATACCCACACGATGTGTTTCATTTCCACTGGATCCATTATGAAGACTTGCTGCCCCGTTTTGATCGCTTTGGCGGTCGTGGCGTTGTTCACAGAGTGCGCTGGTTCGGATGGCCCGGCTGCCTACCAAAATGCCATCGCCCGTCCAAAAACGGCGGGCGCCGAGAATCTAGAAACAGCAGACGCCGGGAAATGGATCGATCAGGTCAAAAACAAGGACAAGGCCGCGGCCAGAGCGGCGGCGGACCGGTTGCTGCGGTGGGTTAAAAAGAACGATGACGGCGCGGGCTTGAATGAAGCATTGGCTTGGAGCTTCCTTGTGTTCCGTCATGCTCCGGACGTCGAACAGCGACGAACAGGTTTTGCCTTCCTAAAACAACATCGTTTTTACCGGCTCGCGGAGTGCACTCGAACCATCACCATCATGACTCCCAACTATCCCTGTGTTGGAAGTTTTGAACGATCGCTGCGCAATCTGCTGGTAGAAGATTCGACGGACGTCTGGTCGCTTGACGTGGAATATCGCCCGGTGCCGGAAGCTGATCGTCCGAATGCCCACAACGCAATGACGGGCACACCCAACGCGTCAAACGAGTTGATCATTTCCATCGTCGTTTCTGGAGATGTAACGACTCGGGATGTCTTGCAGCGAATCAAGGACAACGGCCACTACGACCAGAAACACTGGTCGGTGATGCAACGGATGCGAATCTCTGACGCGCTCGCGGCGAGCGGAGACGGCTGATCAGGATCGATTTCGCCCGCGTAGCATCAAATGGATAAGTCGGAGCGACAATTCGATGAATCGGAGGTCGCGTTGCAAACTCGAACGCTGCTCACAACCCCAAAAGCCAATCCGCGGCGGCTTGCGCGGCGAGTCTTCCGCTGGCGAAGGCGGCTTGAAAGTTGTAACCGCCGATCGGTCCGTCAACATCCAACACTTCGCCTGCAATAAACAAACCCTCATGTCGACGGCTGCGCATCGACTTGGGATCGACCTCGGATAAATCCACCCCGCCGGCGGTGACCTCGGCCTTGGCGAAGCCTCGTGTTCCCGACACCGGCAGCCGCAGCGATTTGATATTCTCCAGCAATGTCACTCGATGCTTCTTGG
>JBCCRW010000061.1:0-19226 GCA_039201055.1 Planctomycetota bacterium
GCGGCTATTTCGATGCAGTTACCCGCGTGAGTCGCTTGAAGCTCCGCCAGCGGCTCACAAGCTGGACGTTTCACCCGGTTCGGGACGCTCGACCCCCCCACACAATTAGCGATCTCGGCGGCGAAGCCGCCGAAATCGCGGGACGCAATGGGAAGGTTGATGTTCGTCGACCGTGGGTGGCGCAAGCACTCGCCAAAGGCTCGGCTGGCTTACCCACGGCTACCGTCTTTGACCGCTTCGCGGTCACACCAGGCAGATCGTTCGGCAAGGAAAACACGGTAATATGTCGTCATCCACTCGCCACCAAACCCCCGAAATGCTATGTCCCTCTCGAACGAGTCCTCTTTGATTGCTTCACGTCCGCTGCGACGGCGGCTGGTGCTTGGCGGTATCGTCGCCGGGCTGACTTCGCTACGCGTCGCAGCGGCGGACGATGAACCGGGTGATGAATCCAAGCCCGCCGGCCCTCGCGAGGCCGAATTTGATCGTGACTATCCCGAACCCGGTTTCAAACCGTCCTGGAGGAACCCGCAAGTCAACCGCACGCTGGTTTCCGATTTTGTGATCTACGCCCATTCGGATCTGGACATGACTCGGAAATTGCTTGAGCGCGAAGCGGGACTAATCAACGCGGCGATGGATTGGGGCAACGGCGACTTCGAAACCGCGCTGGGCGGTGCATCGCACATGGGCCGCCGTGACATTGTCGAATTCCTGCTTTCCAAAGGGGCACGACCCGACCTGCTATGTGCCGCCATGCTGGGACAATTGGACGTGGTGAAAGCGATGCTAAACTTCGAACCCAAGTTGATTGATGCAAAAGGACCGCATGGATTTTCCCTCCACTTCCACGCCCAGGTGGGCGGCGACCAAGCCCAACCGGTGCTGGACTATTTGCAATCCATCAAGAAAGTCGAACTTCGGCCGGTGCCCTTTTTGAAAGCGAAAAAAAAGAAATAAGCCGCCTTTGTTTCGCCGATGCCCACATGGACGATTGCAATCAAAACTGGATATCGCGAGCGAATATCGACTAAACTCGCGAATCGACGAAGGGCGGCCCCTTCGACCCTGCCCCGGGGCGTTGCATACCCACCTTATTTGCCCACCGAGAATGAAAATGTTCAGACGCCGAACTCTGTTGCGCGGTCTTGCCGCGGGTGCCGGCGCGACGCTTGGCGGTCGCTTTGGTTTTACTTCACTTCCGGCTTGGGGCGACGATGCGGGCCGAGCAGCGGGTCCGACAAGCGGCGCCGCGAAACGAGTCATCTTCTTTTTGCAAAACCAAGGGTTTGATCCGAAAACCTGTTTGCCCAGCGGCTTGTCAAACGGATCGCTGGCCCAATCCAAACTTCCCGAGCCCATCGCGGCGCTTTCGCCGTACAAGTCTCGGCTACATATCTTGAACGGCCTTCATGGTCGCCATACGACGCCGTCGCACAGCGCGTTCTTCGGAGCCCTGGGTGGCTATCGCGGCTCGGATGGTGTGCCGCCCAGCGCATCGACTATCGACTACGAAGTCAGCCGAGCATTACCACAAACGCTGTTACCGCATTTGTGCATTGGCATGGATTCGATGGAAAACATGAAGTCCAAGCCGACGTTGGCCACGCTATCGGCCAGTGGAGCCGGACAGCCGATTTTCATGTATTCCAACCCGAATCATTTGTATCAATTGTTGTACGGCGGAATTGCCACCGGCGACATTCGGAAACAACATATCGCCCGATCGAATGTCTTTGACCAAATCGAATCGTTGGCGGCCGCGAAGGGAAAAGGCCTTCCGACAGGCGAGCGGCAACGCTACGGCCAGTATGTAAACGGCTTCACGGAAATGAACTCGCTACGCGATCGTTTGGACACCGTCGGCGAACATCTTCGCAAGTTCGCACCTCCGGTCGACGATCGATATGCCAACCCAACTCATGAAACCGATTGGCACGATGTTTTATTAGATCTGGGTATCTCCGCTCTGACATCCGGAATGACCAACACATTGACCATCGGATCGGGTCGCGGCGAAATCTTTGGGGCTTGGAAAGGACTTGGCATCGCCCAGCAAGGTCACAACTTGGGGCACATGGATCAACCCGACAACCCGATTTGGATCAAAATTCGACAATATAATTGCCGGATGTTGGTCAAAATCATGCAGGCGCTTGAAAGTGTCCCCGAGGGCAGCGGGACGATGATGGACCACACATTGATCGTCTACACCAGCAACAATGCGGACAAACAGCACACCAACGGCGCGAATTGGCCGGTGATGTTGTTGGGCGACTTGGATGGGGCCTTGAAAACAGGCCGCGTGACCCAATTAAACGGCAAACGGCCGATCAATGCTTTGTACACATCAATCCTGCGCGCCGCGGGAGTCCACTGCGATCGCTTCAACATGGACGAAAAGTTGGCTCAACAGTTTGATGATTCCAGCGGACCGCTGACCGAAGTGTTGTCGTGAGCTTGTGTCGGATGGTCGTGAGAGTTCTCTGCCGGGATTCCATGCGATGGCTTCGTCGCGTCATGTTGCTTGGGATTGCGGTGTGGGCCCCCGGCATGCGACCGGCCGATGCAATCGAACCGACGTACATTCCCGGCAAGGCTGTTTCAAAAGACTTTGCCGCGTTTGCGAAGCCATTCTTGGAAACGCATTGCTTCGATTGTCACGGCGATGATGATCCCGAGGGCAATCTTTCGCTGACGCAACTGGGCCCCGTTGACCCGGCCAACGCGGCGACTTGGGAAAGCGTTTGGGCTCAAGTCACGCTTAAGGAGATGCCGCCCAGCGACATGGACCCGCCTGATGTTGTTCACCGATTACAGCTTTCCGATTGGATCGTCGACAATTTAAAGGCGGCGCTTCGCGACAAGGGCGGCTTCCAAGCGCACCTTGATCCCGACAAAGGCAACTTCGTGGATCACGACCTGCTGTTTGGTCAGCGGCCGCCAGGGATCCGTTTGATCCCGACATCGTCGCCGGCACGGCTCTGGAGGGTCACCCCGCAAGAGCATCTGACGCGTTTGAATGAATTGATCAACACCGAGCCGGCCTATGAGCCCGAAAGACCCGGCATGCGGACCCATGGGGACGCTGTGCCCACCAACCATGGCGGCGAATTGAAGCTCTATTTCGGAACCGACCGGATTATTCAGTGGCAAGGCGGAACGGTGGCCTATGCCACGGCGGTGAAAAGTATGCCAGCAGTCTTGTCCAGTGCCCGAGACCACGGCTTGGAGAATTATCCGGATCTGTATTCGGTCAACAGCGCCGAGGCAGCGCAGATCATGGCTCTGGCCGACAACATCATTCGTTACATGGCCGATGGCCCGCTAAGCATCGCGGAGCCCTACCAGATCACGGACGATCCCAAGTCGATTGCGCACCGTATGAAGGGGGACCTGCGAGGTTTGCCGACCAGCCTGGTCTATAGCACCAAGGTCACGCGGCCACTAACGTCGGTCTACGACCTGATGCAACAAGACGGTGCACCAGAGCAACAAGTCGCTGCGACAATTGACGATCTGTTTGAAGCCGTGACGTTCCGCCCGCCCAGCCAGGCGGAAACGCTTCGCTATTGCTCCATCGTGGAACAGGCGATGAGCCAACTGGGCAAAAAAGACGGCTTGGTGCTGGGACTGTCGGCGATTTTTCTGGATCGCGACGCTCTGTTCCGTCCCGAATTGGTTGCCGATGGCGTTCCCGATGCCCATGGCCGAATCCTGCTGCAGGATTGGGAATTAGGCTTGGCGGTCAATCATGCGCTGCGTTATTTGCGTCCCGACGAAACGCTTCGCGGCGCCATCGTCGACGGCCGCATGCGGACGCGCGAGGACGTTCGTCGTGAAGTCGAACGTGTGTTGTCCGACCCCAAGATTCGTAAGCCGCGGATCTTGCAATTCTTTCGCGACTATTTCGATCATGATCGCGGCGGTTACGTCTGCAAAGACACTCGAGCGCTTTCGACCACCGGTGCGAACGCGGCGGGGACCGCACACTACCGAGCGATGTTTGATCAATCGGCCGGTACCGATCGTCTTATCGAAAGCGTGCTGCAGGAAGACCGGGATGTGCTACGGAAGCTGCTGACCAGCACGCGGGTCGTGGTCACCGAAAACGACAAGCTGTATTTCGGCCGGCAACACACGCCAGCCGAACGAGCAAGCTCCGTGGCCGCGGCGAAAGAGGCTGCCCTCGTGGCGGCAAAAAAGGAAGCCGAACGACGCAAGGCTTGGCAAAAGCAACACCCCGACAAGCCGTACCCCAAGCCCAAGAAAAAGCGACCGGCAAAAATCAATCATCGTGCAACGCCCGCCGAACTGTCCGGGCCAACCGTTTTTGCTCGCGTGGGTCGGCGAAGTTTCGGCCGCGGGTCCATGAAACCGCAGCGGATTCTGGCCGAAGCGCCCGCGGGTCAGCGGTTGGGAATTTTGACGCATCCGAGTTGGTTGGTATCGCATTCCGACGCCATGGACAATCATGCCATCCGCCGCGGACGCTGGATCCGCGAACGGTTGCTCGGTGGCGGCATCCCCGATGTTCCCATCACCGTCAACGCGATGTTGCCGGATGAACCCAAAAAGACACTCCGCCAGCGGATGCGAGTGACACGTGACGACTATTGTTGGAGCTGCCATCGCAAAATGGACCCGCTCGGCTTGCCCTTTGAAATGTACAACCACGCGGGTTTGTTTCGCACAACGGAACTCGGACAAGCCGTCGATACGACGGGCGAGATCATCGATTCGGGTGACCCGGCATTGGACGGCAAAGTCAAAGACGCTATCGATATGATCCGGCGTTTGTCCGAAAGCCGACGCGTCGAAGAGGTGTTTGTCCGTCACGCATTTCGGTTCTGGATGGGCCGCAACGAAACGCTGCACGATGCACCGGTGCTACAGGACGCCCATCGAGCATACCGCGACCATGGCGGCAGTATGAATGCCTTGATAACGTCACTGGTGACCTCGGACGCATTCTTGTATCGCACACGGATCGATTGAACTGGCGTTCCAAGCCAAGCTTCTCAAGACAAACGCTTCCATGACGTTTCATCATGCCGCGGGATCGAATGAAGGCGGATTCAAACGGATCGGGTTCGGGATTCTGTTGGTCGCTATGTTGTTGCTTTGTGCTTGTGAAGGCCCCGGCGAAACGCCCCCGAAGAACATTGCTGACCGGGACACGTCAACGTTCGCTAAAATCGACTCGGGTTCGGCCGGATCGACGCCGAGCGAGGATCGATACCGACGACAGATTCGACAATCGATCGCTGCCGGGGATCTTGATGCGGCGGATCGGTTGGTTCAGTCGGCTTTGATCTCCTATCCGGCAAGCACAACGCTGCTGCGGGACGCCGCCGAAATTCAACACCGACTCGGAAACGTCAAACCCGCCGCCGATCTGCTGGTCCAGGCATGCCGGCAAAGCGACTACGGCGACGCGTCCATGGTCCAAGCAACGCTGGCGACCCTGGAGGAAACCGGACAACTGTATCGACTGGCCGAACAGGCCGGGAAAGCGTTCGCGCGCCAAGTCAACCAAATTCAATGGCTTTGGAAGCGGATCGAGATCTTGTACGGTCTGGAACGACGCGACGACGCACAGCGGGCGGCGATGCAAATCGTCAAAGCGCGACAATTTAATTTGCCGTTGTTGGAACGCATGGCTTGGGATCGCCAGCGTGAATTGGATTCAGCGTTGTTAAACCAGGCCTATCAACGAAACCCCGAAGATCCACGCGTCTTGATCGGTTCGCTGCGTCGGCAAATTGAAAATTCCGACATGCAAGCCGCCGAAGAAACCGAAACACAAATCTCGCAGCGTTACCCCCGCGACCCATTGCTCGCGTTCTGGTCCGCCGAACGGATTCAACGCGATCATCGGCTGGACCCGCAAGAACGCATCAACGCGACACGCGACTGGTTTGCCAAACGCCTACCTGCACCCGAGCAACGTGACGGCGGAACTTGGATGGCCATCGGAAAAATGGCCGAGTTGATCGATGACACAGATCTTGCCAGTGCCGCGTTTCGCATCGCCGCGTTGAAACGCCCCCATGATGCGGCGTGCTGGGTATCGTGGGCTCGCCGGTTTCCACCGAGTACCCAGTCCGATTCGGTCGCCACCGCCGTTCGGCAACGCGCCGCCGACCTGGATCAGCTCGGCCAAACGCTGGATCAATGGCGGATTCGCCGGCGAAGCGACATGGCGACGGGACTGCAAATCGTTCGTCAGTTGTATGGCCTGGGGCGAATTTGGGAGGCGGAGGCTTGGGCCGCCGCGATTTTGACGCAGTTTCAAAACAGCGAACCGGGACAAGCACCGGAGTATCGCGAGATCGCCCGACTGCGTCAGGACATCGTCAGCGAACTCCAGCGCGATACGCCCGACGTGGTCATCCGCGATGCCCGTCTTCGCCAATGGATCCAGGGGAACGATGACACCAGTGCGGCGCAGACCCAGTTGCAACGCGTTCTGCAATCGCTGGACGCTGAATCCACGTCCTCGATCGCAGCGACCGCCAAAACAGATTCACCCGATGGTCCCGTTCCACGATTTCGCGATGTGACCGCGTCCATGCGTTTGCAATTCTTTGGACGCACCGCGGACGACTTGTCGCAACGTGGTATTCAATTGCATCAAACACTCGGATGTGGTGGTGGCACCATCGATTTTGACCGCGACGGGAAGGATGACTTGGTCTTTGCCGATGCCGGCGGAACGCCGCGGCATGGCGGTCATCGCCCCAATCGGCTGTTTCGAAGCCTTGGCCCGCGTTTTCAAGATGTCACCACTCCGTCCCGCTACGCCGATACGGAATTTGGGCAGGGCATCGCTGTCGGTGACTTCAATGCCGATGGATGGGATGATTTGTTTGATGCGAATTACGGTCGCAATCGTTTGTTTATCAATCAGGGCGACGGGACGTTCCAGGAATCGCCGATTGCGAACGATGACGATGCGTGGTCCAGCACCGCTGCGATCGCGGACATTGATGGCGATGGCTTCGCCGATATCGTGTACGTCAATTATTGCGAAGGAGCGTCCATTCCGATGCAGTTTTGCAGTGATGACAAACAGATTGTTTCAGCTTCACTGAATGACCCGGCACAATCGGTGGCAACCATCGACGCCCGTTTAAAGCATCATGCGTGTTCTCCGATGCAATACCCGGGTACCGCGAACGCGTGGATTGCCGGTGGCAATGCGTCCGAATTGCGGGTGCGGTGTCTGCAGGCCAGCAACCGTTCGGGCGTCCCCAGTAATGGCCGTTCGTTGGGACTATCCGTGTTTCGCGATCGCCCATCGGTTGACGGAAACGGCACCGGTTTGAGCGTCTTGATTACCAATGACATGAGCGCCAACGAAATCTGGTCGGGCTCGAAGAAAGGGAGAACCGGTATGTGGCAACAATCGGCCAACCTTTTGGGTTTGGCCAATGGCATTGATGGTCAACCCGAAGGATCGATGGGAATCGCCAGCGATGATTTGAACCGCGACGGGCGTTTGGATTTTCTGGTGACCAACTTCGAAAACGAATACAACTCGTTGTACCGTTCCGATCGAGTGGGCTATGTGGTGCCGCCATCCAGCACGGCAGCGGCGACATTCAAGGCGGTCGGCTTTGGGGTCGTGGCGGAAGACTTTGCCGAAACGGGTGAACACTATTGGGGCATCACCAACGGGCACGTTGATGACTTTGCCGATCTTCGCGACGATTCGTCACTGCTGCAAAAAATGCAGTGGTTTTGGTTTGGCGACGGCGGGGAAGTTATGCAAATGGAGGCCGAGGAAAGCGGCGAGACCGGCTATTTCGATGCGGTCCACTGCGGCCGATCGCTGTGGACGGCGGATTTGAATCAGGACCACCGGGTGGATTTGGTGGTGACCCATCAAAACGAACCCGTGGTGCTGCTGCAAAACGAAACGCCGATCCCACAGGGCCGTTCGTACGCGAACATCGAAATTGTCGGCGTCGCGTCGGATCGCAATGCGATCGGAACTTGGCTATCGTTCCAACCGCCGACGTCCTCGGATGCGTGGGTTTGCACGGCGGAGGGTTACTTGTCCAGCGTTTGCCGTCGCTTGCACCTGAGCTGGGATTCGGCCTCGCCCCCGGAAACCCTGGTTGTGGATTGGCCGAGTGGTCGACGGGAAGAAGTCTCTTTTGCGGAATTGGCCGCCCGCGGCCCCGCGTCCTGCGTGTTGATCGAGGGCCAGGGATTGCACGTGCATCGCTAAGGAACGAGCGAACAATAATTGGCGGACTTTTTACCCTCTCTCGAGATCTCTCCCGCTATTCCCGCTGCGCGGGGCGGGAGAGACTTGAATCGTCCACTTGTTGTTCGCTCGTTCCTAGAGCATGTCGACGGCGTCGACATCGACGACGTACTGGACATCATCTTTTTCGGGGATCTTTAGCGTTTCGGTCGCGCGTTTGACGGTGCGGTTCAAGTCGGATGGCTTTTCCGCCTGGAGCAAAATGTGAAAGCGAAATTTGCCGCGTAGTCGTGCGATCGGTGGTGGCGCCGGGCCCAGGATCCGAACCTCCAAACCCTCGCGGTCGCGGGCGGCTTCCAGACGGGCACGGATCAGTTCCGCATTTGCTTCGGTGATCGATTCGTCGGTGCCGCGAATGATGATTCGCGTGACGCTGCCCAGGGGTGGATAGTTGAACTTGACGCGATTCCGCATTTCGTCCTCGACAAACTGCGCGAAATCGTGTCGCGAGGCGGCTTGAATCGCCGGATGCTCAGGTGTAAACGTCTGTACAATGACTCGACCGCCCCGGTCCCCGCGACCGGTTCGGCCGGCGACCTGGGTGACCAATTGGAATGTGCGTTCGGCGGCGCGAAAATCGGGAAAGTGCAGTGCCCCGTCGGCGTTGATGACGCCAACCAGCAACACGTTGGGAAAGTCCAAGCCTTTGGCGATCATTTGCGTCCCCAGTAGGATTTGGATTTCGCCCGCACGGAACGCCGAGAGTACCTTTTGATGGGAACCGGGCCGCCGCATCGTGTCGCTGTCCATGCGGGCGACGTTGACGTTTGGGAAACGTGCCTTGACTTCGACCTCCAATTTTTGCGTGCCCAGTCCACCGTAGCGAAGCGCGTCAAAGCGACATTCGGGGCACCATGGCGGGGTGGCGATCGTGTAATCACAGTAGTGGCACACGGCCTTGCTGCCATCGCGGTGATGGGTCAACGGCAGGTCACAATCGGGGCATGCGACGACGTGACCACAGGCCGGACACTGGATGGTGGTCGCAAAGCCGCGGCGGTTCAGCAGCAGGATGACTTGCCCTTTTTCATCCACCGTTTGCGTGATCGCTTGCTGCAGGGGACGTGAAATCGAACCGATCGTGCGGTCATCGCGGATGCGAAGATCGACCAATTGAACTTCGGGCATGGGCCGCGACCCGACTCGGTCGGGCATTTCGATCATTTCGGCCAGCCCCCGCTGGCAGGCGTACCAGGATTCCATACTGGGAGTGGCCGATCCCAAAATCAGCGGAATGCCCAGCGCCGACGCGCGTGCCAGTGCGACGCGGCGGGCGTGGTATCGCGGCGTGGTGTCCTGTTTGAACGAAGCGTCGTGTTCTTCGTCCAAAATGATCAAACCCAAATTGGGCAGTGGTGCGAAGACGGCACTGCGGGGCCCCACAACGACTTGCACTTCACCGTCGCGGATGCGTTGCCATTGGAAATGACGTTCGGCGGGTGTCATTTGCGAATGCATCACGGAAACCGATTCGAAACGGCGTTCGAAACGCCCTCGGGTTTGCGGTGTCAGTCCGATTTCGGGCACCAACACAATCGCCGATCGCCCCTCGGCAACCACCTTTTCGATCGCTCGGATGTAAACCTCGGTTTTCCCGCTGCCCGTGCAACCATGTAAGACCATGGGCTTGGGCTGAGACGTTTCAAAGGCCGCGGTAATTTGGTCCAGGGAATTGGATTGTTGCGGTGTCAATTCGAACGTTTCCGTGTGTTCGCCATCCCCGCGCAACCAACGAGCACCGGAACCGGAAGTCATCTCACGACGTTTTTTTCCAACCAACAAACCTTTCTTTTCCAGCGACTTGATCGGCGCGGTTGTGCATCCGGCGCCCACGGAAAGCTGGTCGGCGGTCAGCGGGGTTCCCGCCGCGATCAAGAAGCGGGCGGCGACTTGTTGTTTTGTGGGCAGCGATTCAAGAACGTCATCGGTCAGCGTCCGCGTGTCGATGGTGTAATAGGTCTTCATCCGCGTGCCCGCGGCCGAGCGCACGCTGGAGGGAATTAGGGTGTCGAAAACCTGCCCCACCGGACACAGGTAATACTCGGCCATCCACTGGACCAAACGCACCAAAGGCGGATCGCACAATGGCGCGGCGTCCAAGATATCGATGATGTCACGAAGCGAAGCCCCGTGTTTGGAACCGATCGAGGTTTCGATACACCATCCGATCATCGCTTGCCGGCGGCGTCCCAAGGGGACGCGAACACGCATCCCCGGTTGCAATTGTTCGCGCCCGTGATCGGGAATCCGGTAGTCCAAGGGACCGTGCGGCGCCGTGCTAAAGACGACTTTGGCGACCGCGACATCCTCGGCCGCCGCCAATTCCCAAGGTGGTGGGGCGGTTTCAAAGAGGGCCTCTTGGCGAGCCGAATCGGCACCCGGCTTCGATTTTGGCGAATCGGAAGGATCGGGATTGCCGGGCATGAAGACGCCATCTTGGGTAAAGGAGTCTGTCAGCATACTGTGGACACCGCGGGGGTTGGATGGAGGGACAACCAGCAACCGGATTGTCGGAATCCTCCGGGACACCTTGGGTCCGGCGATCCGCGATGATCACCAAAATCGTATTGGCATAGGTCAGGAAAAAAGGGTCGGTCCAGAGCGAGGAAATTTTGAACGACAGCTTGCACCCACGCGTTGGTGTTTTCGGCGGTTCGTTTGACCCGCTTCATTTGGGCCATTTGTGGATCGCCGAGGCGGCCATGGAAACGCTGCGGCTTGACGAATTGCGATGGATTCCGGCCGCCCAAAATCCGTTGAAACAAAATCGCCCCGCCGCCAGTGACCCGCAGCGACTGAAGATGCTGCAACTTGCCACCGCCGGACGGCCCGGCTTCGTTGTCGATTCGTGTGAACTGAAACGGGGCCAGCAAAGTTTCACCGTCGCCACGCTGCGACAGTTGCGGGCCAATCAACCCAACATCGATTTGTTCCTGATTGTGGGCGGCGATTCGGTGGCCAGTTTTCCGCGTTGGAAGCAGCCCGGCGAAATCCTGCAACTGGCCAAGTTGAGTGCCGTGCGTCGTGGCGGCACACCACCGATCCAGTACGACGTGCTGTCGGAATTCGTTGAACCCGATGAAATGCAAGCGATCCGCCGGCGCGAAATCGCCATGCCGATCATCGAACTAAGCAGCAGCGACGTGCGAGATCGATTGCGGGTTGGCCGAAGCATCCGGTACCTCGTGCCGGCCGCGATCGAAGCGATGATTCATGCCGAGAATCTTTATCGCGAAGGAACAAGCGAACAATAAATGGCAGCGTTTTTACCCTCTCTCGAGATCTCTCCCGCTATTTCCGCTGCGCGGGGCGGGAGAGACGCTTGAAATGTCCATTTATTGTTCGCTCGTTCCTAATCCGCCAGGGCGTCGGAAACTCGCAGGGTCTCTTGGACCAATTGTGCGACGCGTTGTTGAATGTTTTCGTCGGCAAGTTCGTCGCCTTCGAACGCCTCGCCGGTCGCGTAGATGAAGCGGGGCACAATCAAGCAACGGAAATCCAGCATCAAACTATTCGCCAAACCCATTGCGGACATGTAGCTGCCCGCGCCACCGGCCGCCAACATCAACGCGACAACTTTGCCCGTCCACGCTTTGCCCGTCAATTCGACCGCGTTCTTGATAGCAGCGTTCACGTCGTAGTTGTAAACCGGCGAAGCGATGAAGATGGCATCGGCACCGCGAATCATTTCGCCCAAACGGACCACGCCCGCGTCACCGTAGGCCGACGCCCCATCGCAGGCGGGCAATTGCGTCTGGGCCAAATCAAAAAGCTCCGTCTCGCGGCCTAGGGATTGCAGATGCTGCAGGCTGGCCTTAGCCAAAATACGGCTGCGACTGGTGGGATGTAGGGACGAGCTTATGATCAGGTGCATGAATCGGACCGCGAAGGACAGGTGCAAGCCGAAGGCCGGAGGAAAGCATCACGATAGGCCGCCGCGCTGTCGCGACAAGATGGCCATCCGTGCCACCGGGAAAATTCAATCATGGCCGGGCCACCATTAGTTTAAAAGCCGCCAACATTTTGCTGGAAAGCCGCCAACGTTTTGCTTAAACGCCGTCAACATGGAGAAAGCAATTGAAGTATTCAATCGAACCGGATTTGACACCGCCGGAATTCATTGATGTGCTGCGAAGGTCAACGTTGGCCGAGCGGCGGCCGGTTGAGAATCAGGCTCGGGTGGCAAACATGCTATCGGGAGCGGACTTGGTCGTCACGGCGCGCGATGACAGCGGAACATTGGTCGGCGTGGCCAGGGCGATCACGGACTTTTCGTACTGCACGTACCTTTCGGATTTGGCAGTCGATGTTGCGTGTCAGGGAGGAGGTATCGGACGCGAATTGATTCGCGTCGTGCACGAACAGGCGGGACTGGAAACGCTGTTGATTTTGTTGGCCGCACCGGCGGCGCGGGGCTACTACCCGCACATTGGAATGGACAAACACGATTCTTGCTGGATGTTCCCACCGCGCGAATCCTAAGCAATCGATCGCTCGGTCCTACGGACTCAGCAGACGTGGCAACCGGCTCAAGCTGACGCCGCGCGATTTCAGGGCCAGAGACAACGTGATCGAGAAACTGACGACCAGATTGGTCACACCGATCAACAGCGCGCCGCAAACCGCCAAAAGAAAACGCTTGGCGTCAAAGTCACCTTCGGCCACGGCATAACCGATGTTGGCCGAGCTGAACGCGATGTGCCGAATGTCAACCGCGATCGGCGATAGGTGACTGAGCAGAAATGCGGTTCCCAAGAGCATCCCAAGAACCAAATTTCCAACGATGCCGCCGGCCTGTTTTTTGACAAACTTTGCGAGCTTTTCACTGCGACAAAACAAAGCACTGTGTTGAATGCGATACGGAATCTCGCGTGCCAAAACCGTGTTGTCGATGTACCCGGCGATCAACCCGGCTAATGCCAAAAAGACGCCCGCAACCATCGCAAAGAAAACCAATGAGATGCTGGGAACCACTTTCTTCATCAGATCGTCCGGCTTGATGATCTCGGACAGATCGTCCGGCTTGATGATCTCGGACAGATCGTCCGGCTTAATGATCCCGAACAGATCTTCGCGGCCGATGCCACCAAGCAAGAACCCCAGCAGCGCCGCGACGGACAGGGCGGCGACGAAGTTGCCAACGATCGAAACAAACTGGCTGCGAAAAACGCTTCGCACCAAGCCCTTGACGCAGTCGTCGGAATCGAGACACAAGTCGTTTCGACGATCGATCGCCTCGGCAATCGTTGATGCCGTATGGGCCGGTTGCTTGGTCGCGATCAATCCGCCCACGGCGGTCACGATGATAAAGCAAGCCGCATAGTTCAACCCGAACAGCACGCCGCCGATCCCATCCCCAAAGCCCCGACTGTCCAACCACAACTTTACAAACGCAAACAACGCAATGATCACACCACCGAGCAGTGATCTGGCAAAGAAGTTCCCATACTCGCCTTGGCTTCTCGCAATATATTTTTCGCCTTTCTGTGACGTGTGTTCGACGATCCCCAGGGCCAGCAGATCGGTGTGACGCTTGACGAAGTGAGTGATTCGGTTTTTGTTCTTCGAAAAATCGACAAAGTCATTGATGACCCGTTGCCAGTGAACGCGGGATGCAAAGTTGCGCCGCAAATCAATCAGCACACCCATCCGGTCGGTGTATTCGAGCAACCGCCGGGTAACAAACGTCAAATGCAGCGTGGTGCCGATTTTCGATTTCTTCTTTCGCAATTCGGTGACAAGATTTTCGAGCGCTGCGAGCGATGCGGACAAGTCCGACAGGGATTCGTCACGATCCAATCCGCTCAGGTCCGCGAACAAGCGATCAAACGGACTGTCGTCCAAGCCAAGGCGATCAAATTTTGCCTTCATGTCCGCGTCGGCGCCGTAGGCAATGATCTTGGCCCCAAGCACTTGAATGCTTTGGTCAAGTTGTAATTGCGTCGCCCGCCGCAGCGACGCATCGGATTGCAATCGCGCCAGGACTTCGTCGACCGACCCATCGCCGGCCAGCAGTTGGAACTCGAAGGTGTTCGGGGGCGGAACCGCGGGCAATAGCTTGCGAAACACTCGAACCAGGATTCCAGCGAAAAACCCGTAGTCGTCAAGCAATGAGTATTTGTTGAAAAACGAATAGAAGTCCAGCGACTCGTCTTTCCCCATTCCTACTCGCCTTGGCCGAGCGAGTAACCCAGTCCGCCGTCAAAGGTGCACAGGTTTTCGGTTTTAATAATGTCCAGTCCCGCCGCGTGAATGCTTTGCATTAACGCCAGCACATCGGCGTAGGAGATCACACCCTCGGCGGGCTTGAACCGACAACGCCAATGATCGGTTTTGAAGGTTTCCGCCATGCCTTCGGGGTACACCTTGACGCCACGATTGGTGATTAAACGCAGCTTGAGTTTTTCGGTGGCGGCGGCGTTCAATCGCTTCGCGATCGCCTCCGGATCGCGTCCATCTTCGTCCCAGTCAATAAAGATGTCCACACCCACCAGGTCCTTTTTCATCGGCCGCGGCGTGTAGCTGACTTCGATTGGCTTGTTGGCCTGGTATTCGACCGGTTCAAGAACGCTGGGTGTTTTGCCCAGACGCTCGATGACGGCTTTCGCAAACTCCTCGGTACCGACCTTTTTGGTACTCAGACCCTCGCTATAAACATCGGGTGTGTGAAGGCCGTCCTCGATCGTGCACAACCACGCGTTCTGGATCTTGCTCGCGTGATCGGCCAAACCAAGGTGAACCAACATTTGGGTCGCGGCGATCAAAATCCCTGATGGGTTGGCGACCCCACGCCCCGCGATGTCCGGTGCCGATCCGTGAATCGCCTCGAACATCGAAACCTTTTCGCCGACATTGGCCGAGGAAGCAAAGCCGACCGAGCCGGCGATTTGTGCGGCGATATCCGACAGAATGTCGCCGTACAAATTCAGCGTCACGATGACGTCAAAGATTTCGGGACTGGCCGCCAGCCGCGCCGCACCGATATCGATGATGTAGTGGTCCGCCTCGATCTCCGGATACTCCTTGGCGACCTCATCGAAAACCTGATGAAACAACCCATCGGTTTGTTTCATGATATTGTCTTTGGTCATGCAACTGACCTTTTTGCGACCATACGCGCGGGCATAATTGAAGGCGTAGCGAATGATTTTATCGCACCCGGGTCGAGTGATCAGTTTCAGGACCTGATAGACCTCGTTGGTTTGGCGGTGTTCGATACCCGCGTACAGGTCCTCTTCGTTCTCGCGGACGATGACCAGGTTCATGCCCGGATGAGGCGACGCGACGCTGGGCGAGTATGCCTTGCAGGGCCGGACGTTGGCGAACAGGTTAAGTGACTTTCGAATGGTGACGTTGACGCTCTTGTATCCCTTCCCCTGGGGCGTCGTGATGGGGCCCTTGAGCAGGACGCCGTGCTCGCGAATCAGGTCCCAGGCTTCGGCGGGAATTCCCGAAGTGTTGCCCGATTCATAAACCGCCTGGCCCACCTTGATCGAATCCCACTGGATCGGCGCGCCGGAGGCTTCGAGGATTTGCAGCGTTGCCCGGGTGATTTCGGGACCAACGCCATCACCTTCGGCAACAACAATACGTTTATTCATTCGATCTTGGCCTGCGGGCGTTGACGGATCCGGGTGCGAAATCAAGGACGATGTTTTGCGCTCGGCAAAGTAACATAAACTGGAGCACGGACGCGAGCAGCCGTCGCCGGATCAAGAACGCTTCGACCGCCCGGCGTCTGCTTATGTCGTCGCCGAATGATGTCGTCGCCGAAAATTCTTAGGCGCCGGAATCTCTGCCGTGTTCGAGCATGCGGATCCAGGGGCCGACAAAATGTCCGTTGTCGTGATACGTTCGGCCGCTGACCAAGTTGCCATCGATCACACACGGCTGATCGACAAAGATGCCGCCGCGGACCTCCAAATCGAAACGGCATTTCGGCACCGTCGCCATGCGGCGGCCCTGCACACAGTCGGCGTACGCCGGAATTTCGACGCCGTGGCAAACGCTGGCGATGGGCTTATTGCCGGCAAAAAAGGCACGCGTGATGCGCACCAGGTCCTTGTCGTAACGGATGTATTCGGGGGCCCGACCGCCGGAGAAAAAGATTCCGGCATACGCCTGCGGGTCAATTTCGGCGAACGAGATTTCGGCTTCGATGCTGTAACCCTCCCATTCCTTGGTGATGGTCCAGCCCGGGCGCACTTCATGCATCACCATTTGAAATCGACGCTTTTCGGGACCCGCGACGACCGCTCGAAAGCCCGCCTCAATCAAGCGATAATACGGATACATCGTGTCGAGCGTTTCGGCGGCATCGCCGATCACGATCAGCACTTCGGGCTGTGACTTTGCATTGGGTCCACTTTGTGCACCACTGCTTTGTGCATCCAAGCCGCTGGGCGTTGTCATCAAATTGTCTCCCGCTTCATCAAGTCGTTTTCCCACTTCACCACGCTCATTAAATCAACGCATGACGAATTTCGAAACCTTGCGGCAACATCTCGAGTCCGTCGGCCAAACGCAGCTGCTGCGTTTTTGGGACGAATTGGATGATGCTGAGCGTTCAGCGCTGGTGGCCGATTTGCAATCGATCAATTGGTCGGAAATTGACCAATTGACCCGGGGTCAGGACAAGGCGACTGACTTCGCGGCACTGGCCCGCGCCGCCGAATCGCCGCCGCACGTCCGGGCCGACGGCTCGGGAGCTTCCTGGAGCCTGGACCAGGCTCGGCAGGCGGGCGAAGCGGCGCTGCGGGCGGGGCGCGTGGGTGCCGTGTTGGTCGCCGGGGGACAGGGCACTCGGCTGGGCTTCGATCAACCCAAGGGCATGTTTCCGATTGGACCGGTCAGCGGCCGGACGCTGTTTCAGTTTTTCGCCGACACGCTTATGGCCGTGTCCAAACGCTATGGCAAGGCGATCCCCTGGTATGTGATGACCAGCGAGGCGACCGATGCGGCCACGCGTGAATACTTTGCCAGCGAAAACTATTTCGGCCTACCCGAAGCCGACGTCATGATTTTTCGCCAGGGAACGATGCCGGCCGTCGACGCGGTCAGCGGCAAAGTCTTGTTGGCACACAAGCATCGAGTGGCGCTGTCACCCGACGGCCACGGCGGCACGCCCGGGGCGATGCACAAAAACGGAATTTTGGCCGATGCGGCGCGTCGCGGCGTCGACCTGTTTTCCTATTTTCAGGTCGACAATCCGCTGGCCGATGTTTGTGAACCGACGCTACTTGGACACCATTTATTGGCCGAAAGCGAATTGACGACGCAGGTGGTGCGGAAACGATATCCGACCGAGCGCGTCGGAAACGTGGTGGCCGTTGACGGGGCGGTCCAAATTATTGAGTACAGTGACTTGCCGGAGGAAGCGGCCAACGCCACCGACGCGGCGGGTGAATTAAACCTTTGGGCCGGCAACATTGCCGTCCACGTGATCAATCGAGCGTTCTTGGAAGCGGTCGTCCAAAAGACCGACGCTTTGCCATTTCATCGAGCTAGCAAAAAGGTCCCCTACGTGAACGAGGTGGGCGAAACCGTCACACCGGAATCCCCCAACGCGACCAAGTTTGAAAAGTTCATCTTCGACCTGTTGCCCCAAGCGGCCAATGCGTTCGTGGTCGAAGCGTTGCCCGAACAAGCCTTTGCACCGGTCAAAAACGCCGACGGTGCCGCCACCGACACGCCCGAATTGGCCAAGCGCGCGATCTCCGATCTCCATCGTTCCTGGCTTGCCGAATGCGGGATCGTGGTGGACCGGGAACACTTTGTTGAAACAGAAAACTTTGTTGAAATCAGTCCCCGCGTGGCCCGGTCGGCAGCGGAACTTCGCCACTCGCACGAGCTGGCACGCCTGAAACAAGACGCAGCGTCGCTTCAATCGGACCTTTGGCTTGGCCCCCAATCGGAGGATAGCTGACAGTCGACTTTATTGCATAATTGATCTCAGTTATTCAATCACTCTCTTTTGCCCGATTGAATCATCACAAACTTGCAAAGTCCATGATGAACGCACTCCTTGAACTTGTCGAAGAAGCCGCCCACAAAAAGGGTGTTCAAATTCCCGAAGAAATGCCTGATACCGAACCTGAAATCAAGAAGCCGATCAGCAAGAGTGCTCGCGTCCGCGAATACCTGGCCGCACACCCTCACGCTCAGAATAAGGATGTGGCGTCGGCTTTGTCCGGTTATGGAGTGCGGCCGGCGGACGTCGCCAACGTCAAGGCAATCTTGAAGCGAAAGGCCGACGGCGGATCGTCGCCGGCGAAAAAGAAAAAGGTCGCCGCAAAGCCCGCCGTCACGGCAGCGGACCCGCCACAGTTGGATGCGACGATTCAGCTGGACATGCTCGATGCCGGAGTCGAATTCATCAAAAAGGCTGGCGGGATCAACGAAGCCCAGCACTTGATCCGCCTAATCAGTCGGATTCGGTCACTCGGTTAGTCAGAACGTAGCCGTTGTTCGCCAGAACACGGAAAAAGAGCCCAGATTTCCGGCTTCTGTCGAAGGCCAGCTACCTTGGGGGACGGAATTTCGGGCTTCTGTCGAAGGCCGGCGGCCTGCGGCGTCGGGATTTCCGCGCCCCTGGTTCCCTCGTGGCTACACTCGGGGCGACGGGCTCGGTTGCCCGTGCCGGATAAGCGTTTCGACCGATTTATTGGCGATCCTGCCGTCGTTGCAGATACTCTTGGCCTCCAGCGGGGTTCAATGGCACCGGGTACCAAGGTCGATGTAGAACAGGCTGCTGGCCACCTTTTCGTCGCGCTTCCCGATGACCATCGGTCCTGATCGAACTGCCTTCACTTCCCACCACGCCGCCGCTGCGGCAAAGCGAATGTTCCTATCGCCCCTCCGTCGGTCCCCGTCCGCACGCCGCTCCGGCAGGCTCGTGGCGGTCCTGGTCATTATTCTATGTCTTTCCATCTTCGGCACTTACGGCGGA
>JBCCRW010000062.1:0-19196 GCA_039201055.1 Planctomycetota bacterium
GGTGGGGAAAACTAATTGTCGCTAGACATTTCCCCCGTAGCGGACGCTCAGCACGATGTTGTTACCTTCATCGCACCTCCGTCGAGGGCCGAAGCAGTTGGCTAAACTTTCTTCGTAAGAAACTTTCATTCTCCATTCCAAACCGGTTTATCCCGGCACACCACTGTCCCCGCTGTCCCCTGCGCGTGCCCTGTCCCCGCGTGCCGGTCCCCGCGTGCCGGTCCCCGCGTGCCCATTAGCGGTAATCGAAGCCGAAGGAGCTTGTCGGAACAAATCGGAAACCCGAAAAGTTATTTTCCTCACACACAGACTTAAAGGTGTCCGTTGCGAGCACCTCGCCAAAGACTCTGCCTGAGATAAACAGGTCAAGACCGCCCCACGTTTCATCAGCGAAATCAAAACCATCAAGATAGTTTAGTGATGAAACACCGCACAAATCACACCCTCGCACCACATCAGTCTCAAGGCGGGTGAATGATTTATCGAATCGAACATATTCGGGATCGGGATAGAGTAAAACGTAGTCCGACAGAGTTTGCGTTTTCGAGAGCACTTGGCAACGTTGCTCAACGGCTTCCCCGAGATTTACGTATTTTCTTAGCTTTGCGAGCGCATCTTCGCGTATCGCGAATTCCATGCCGGTCGTGAGGCAATCTTCGGCGGCACCTTTCAATTTGAATGAAACACATTCCGTTTCTCTCATATTTGAAAGCATCTCACCGCAACTGCGGCATGTAGGTCCTGGTGCTAAACTACCATCATCGATTTGCTCGAGCAAGGGAGTCGCAGTCGACGAAAATGATGAGGAGAGGATAAAAAACTGCATCACAATTGTACATTCACGCCTGGAATTCGAGAGGCGATGTCTCCCGACTTGTAGTAGCGATTAATTTCTTTGATTAGATCTGACTCGGTCAGGCTCGATCCTTTTCGCTTAATAAATTCTACGAAATGCGAATCGGCCGCGCGATGCCATTTTTCGTAACCAACGTGCGCTCCTGGTGAAGACAAATATTGCATCGCTTTTGAATCGCGTAGCGTCCGAGCATTTGCAAACCCAACTTTTTCTAAAGCCCTGACCATCGGATTTGAGATCAGATGATGTAGTTGTCTTTCGTTATCTGCACTTTTCAGGTTTTGTGCATGCTTCGCAATTCCTTCGGTATAGCCACTTTCTTTCGCCCATTTTTGTATTCCGAGAGGTTGTGCTCCTTTGGCTTGTTGTCGTGCAACGTACTTTTGGTAGGCGGCTTGCTTCGCCATGTATTGCGCAGTGTGTTCACACTGATTGTGCACCAGGATGCCTTGGTCGCCTACTCGGTAGGTGTGGGGGCCGTGGACCTCTAGGTTGTAAACTTGGGTGCGGGTGACTGTCGTCAGACAGCTGGCATGGAGTGGGCGGGGTGCATCCGGAGTATCGAAGGTCGTGTCGCCGTCTAGATCCTCGGCCGGGGTCCACCGGTCGGTGGTGGCGTCGTAGATCAGGTGTCCCTTCGTGCAGCGAATGGGTTTGGATTCGCCGGGAATCGTTAGTTCGACAAGCTCGTCCGCCTCGTGCTCGAAAGTGCTCAGCACGACACGGCCTTCGCCGGGTTCGATGTCCACGTCCCAGTCAATCCGCTCAATTTGGACTCGCTCAAATTGCTCGGTCGTCGGAATGTAAAAATCGATGTGCTGGCCGATATGATTCCGCAGCGGAAGCAATTCTGATTTGCTTCGCAGTGTCGTCATGCGGATTTCGCGATCGTCTTCGTCGCAGAATCGGACCGTCAGCGATCCGGTATCGCTCCAATCCGGCTCGGCCCAATCCGGGTGCGTTTCGTCTTCGTGCGGATGATCGGCAATCACTCGTTGGCCGACTTTGATCTCTGCGATGGGGACGGTGCGAGTCGCAGGCAGCGTGGCGGTGGTGCCACCCCTTCCAAATGTCTCGCCGGCGTCGATGCGGTCGAATGGACTGGACAAGAAGTCGCCGCTGGCGAAGAGTCCGTCGATGGAATCGGTGCTGGTGCCGGTCGCCGATTCGAGTGGGCGATGAACGAGGGTTTCGCCGGGGAAGCACTTGATGAACTTGCGGGCGCCCATCATGCCAGGGATCGCCGCGATATTTGCGACGTCGAGCGCGAAGTTGGCGTCGCCGGTGGCGATATACGTGGTGACACCCGCGAGTGCTTGGACATTACCCAAGAACAATGCTTGACGCCCGGCGTGGGCAAGCTTGGCACCCTTCGCGATGTCGTCGACGCCCATGCCGACCAGGCCGCCGACCAACGAGCCAACGCGATAGCCGACGCCGAGGGTCCATTCGCCCTTGATGGCACTTTCGATGCCCGCACCGATCAGGCCGCCGCCGAGAGACGTCGCGGCGCCCAGCGGGTTCATCGCGCCGATGGCTCCGCCGATGATTATGTCAAACATCGTCACGTCGCGGCCGGAAGCCTTGGCATCCAGGATGGCATCCGCGATGCCTAGGGCGGCTCCGACTCCCGCGACCGGGTTGATCAGCGTGGCGACGCCAACAATGGCAACGGTGACGCCGACTTTGGCGACGAAAATCACACCATCGGTGATCTCCTGTTGGGTGTATCCGAAGAGCGTATCGTTTTCGAGTCCCTCGTTCCCCGAATTGACCATCCACTGGCCGATGGATTGCATTCCCATGGACGACAGTGCGTTGCCGGCACCAATCAGTAGGGCGTTGGCGTCCTCCATGATCGCGCCGACGGCATCGCTGACCGCTCGTTGCAGCAGTTCGCTGATAGGCGTATTGATGATGTCGTTGAATTCAGCGGCGGCGACATCGGCAAGCACGTTGCCATAGGTGTATTTGCCGAAGCTTTCGTTGTGCACCAACACGAAGTGATCACTGCCGGGCAACCGCACGTGGTAGTGATGCACTTCGGAAACGGCGAAGTTGTAAACCGTTTGCGAAGGTTGATCTGAAGGCGTGACGGCGGTGACGACCAAGCGTTGTTGGTCGTGGTTGATCAGTTCATCGCCGGGTAGCAGGTCGCCCGCGTGGGTCCAGCCCTGAGTCGCTTCGAAAACCAAGTGCCCTGGTGTGACCGAAAGAATGCTCGGGCCGACATGGACGTCGATGAGCGTTTGGTCGGCGGTTTGGTAGGTGGCGGTGACGGGGTGGGCGGTGCAGGATGCAGTGTCGGTGGTTGTCGCAGTAGCCGAGGCCCCTCTCCCCGTTGTCGCTGGATGGGTGGCCCCTCTCCCCGTTGTCGCTGGATGGGTGGCCCCTCTCCGCGTTGTCGCAGTATCGGTCGCCCCTCTCCCCCAACCCCTCTCCCCTTCGTTCCTCAGGGGCGAGGGGAGCGAGGATGTTGTGGGGAGCGAGGATGTTGCGACTTCGTCGCCGACTTGGATGTCTTCAATACGTTTGGTTTGGCCGCTCGAAAGCAGGACTTCGGTGCCGGCGGGGAAGCAGTATTGGTCGGCGGCGTCGTTGCCGAGCATCGCGTAGCTTTCGATCGTCGCGCTGCCGGACCACTGGGTACCGGCGATCGCCGAACCGGCCATCATCGCTTGGGAACCGCGGAGTCCCGCGACCGCCATGCTGGTCGTGACCTCGGCGACCGCGCCCGAGGCGGGGCCGACCGCGGCGGCAATGACCGCTTCCATCATGCCGTCGGTCGGCACCGACGGTGGGCTGCCCAGCATCAGCGGCGCGCCGATGGGTGAATGGTCTAGCGTGCCGGACGATTCCGTCGCAGCGTCGCTGGTGTCTTCGAATTCCACCAACGCGTCATACCGATTTTGGCCGGCGAAGCTGATGTCGATGTCGCCGTCAACGTAGTTGCCTTCCTGCTGGATGACCTGGTCGACGACTTCGTTGATGGCGGTGTCGACTCCACCGACCGTTCGCGTTCCCGTGACGGAGCCGTCGAGTTCGGTCGAGCGGTCGAACACACCCGTGCGGGAATTGCTGGTCGACGTTTTGGTAAACGAATCTTCGCCACTCAGGTTCACTTCGTAGACACCGGATGCATCGTCACCGGTCTGGGTCAGCGTGTACGTGTCCGTGCCGGTCGCTTCGGATGAAGCGTCGCCGGTTAGCGTGTTTTGGCTGGCGGTTGACGTTTGATCGACCGTGCCGCTGCCGGTCAGCGTGTAGCCGGTGCCATCGGTTCGCGAAATGACCTGCGTGAATGAATAGTCATCCGATGTGGTCGAGGTGCTATTGGAAACGCCGGTGATCGAATTGGCCGTGACTTCCGAATCACCGGTCAGTGTCGATGTCGAGTCGTAATCCACGGTCGACCCGGCGACCGTACCATCCTGGCGAAGTGTGGTCACGATCGTGAGTTCATCGTCGACGGTGGAGGTTCCGACGATGGTGTTGGCGGTGCCCGTGGAGACAGTTATGGCATCGACAATTTCGATGGATGTGTGGGTGCCGCCGGCGGCGGGTGTCGCGATTTGCGTCCGCTGAGTATCCGATTCCGCCGTGCGTGATGAACTTTGTGTGCCGGTGATGCGGTTGCCCACTTCGTCAGCTTGGTTGGTCGACGATGCGGTTTCGTCGATGGCAAAGGTATTTCCGTCGCCGTCGGTCCAGTCGCGACGGGTGGTCGAATTTGTTGTGGTTTCGGTGGAGTCGTCGTAGGGTCCGGTGACCGAATTGCCTTCGGAGTCCGCTTCGATGGTTGTTGAGCGGTTGACGCTGGAAGCGTAGGTGTCTTTGCGGGTGCCGTCTTCTTCGATGTCGGCCGTTTCGGTGGTGGTCGCGTCGTCGGTGTAGATGCCGGTGATTGCGTTGGAAACGCGTGTGGAATTCGACGTGACCGATGACGTTTCCGTTTTGGTGTCCGTGCCGTCGGTGTACGTCGTTGTTTTGGATCGATCGGAGTCGACGGTCGCCTCGGTCGTGGTGGTGGAGGCTCCGGTGAATTGATTGGAAACCGTTGTGTCCGTCGAATCGGCTTCGCTGGTTTCACTGGCGGTAAAGCTGCGATCGCCAATGGTGCCGTTTTGTTCCAGCGTCGAATCCGATTCGGATGTCGTGGTGGTCGACGAGGTGCCGGCCACCCAGTTGCCGCTGCCGGTGATCGTGGCCGACGAGGTCGATTCGGATTCGCTTTCGATGGAGCGATCGGTGTTGGTTTCGTTTGTGGTGGAATCCGAGGTGGCCGATTGGGTTCCGCTGGTCGTATAGTCGCCGCTGATCTCGTTACCAACTTGGCGGAAGACTTCATCGAGCGCGCTGCTGGATGTGGTCGAGGTGCTGAGCGTCTGGTTGGTGGTCGTGGCGGAATCGGACGACGTGGTTTCGACATCCGAATCAACGGTGACTTCGCCGCTGACACGATTGCCGGATCGCGTGATTTCGGAAACCGTCGTGATGTCGAATGATCCGGTGGTCGATTCGGTTTGGTTGGTCCGGGTTTGCGTGCCGACGTTGCCGAGGGTTTGATTGGTGACGGTGGTGTAAGTGCCAAAACGGGCGTTCCCGGTTTCGGTAATTGTCGTGTCTTGCGATTCGGTCGAATCGGTGACGACCGTCAAGGTCTGGTTCGTGCTGGTGGAATCGACTTCGGTGACGGCATCGACCGTCGTGATGGACTCAAACGCTTTGGTCAGCGAATTACCGCTGGACGTCACCGTGGTCGTGGTTTCGGAAACGCGGGTTGTTTCGTCGCGATACGTTTGATTGGTTGTGACGATCGTTGCGGTGGCCGTTTCGGTCGTCTCGTTTTCGGAAGCGTACGTTCCGGTGATGGATTGGTCGGAACCGCTGCCACTGGATTCCGACGTCGCGGTGGTGGTCGAGGTGACCGTTTGGGTTTGATTGGTTTCGGTCTGATTTGTCGTTGCAGTCGTTTCGGAGGACTGTTCGTAGGTCGACGCGCCGGTGATTTCGTTGCCGGTAGTACTGGATTCGGATTCCGACGTCGCGTCGATGGTCCGCGCGATGGTCGACGTTTGGTTGGTTTCGGTCGTTACGACCTGGGAGCTTCCAGTGGACGTCGAATCGATTTCAAAAACGCCGCTGACTTGATTCGACGTGCCGGTGGTTTCGGTGGTCTCGCTGGATTCGGACTCCGTGCGAATGCTTTGGCTTTGGTTGGTGCTTTCTTCGATCGAATCCGTGTCGACAGTGGTTGTCGAAGTGGTCGTGCCTGCGCCGGTGATGGTGTTGAACGATTCGGTGGCTGAGGAGGCGATCGTTTCGGTGGATTCGATTTCGACGAAGACCAGGTCCTGGTTGTTCTCCGAGCGTGTCGTGACAAGCGTCGAATCGCTGGTGATGGTTTGGTCGCTCTGCCCCGAGAACGCGTTGCTGGTCGTTTCGGTCGTCACTGTCGCATCGGTGACGATGGTTTGCGATGCGTCCAAGTCGAGATATTCGAAGGTCTCGGTCGACGTCGAATCTCGATCCACGACGCTTGTCGAAGTCGCCGCACCGGTGACTTCGTCGCCGGTTTCGTTGAGCATCCTGACGATTGTGGCCGAGGCCGCGATGGCGGTGACGGGAACGATATCGTTGTTTTCGGTGGACGTTTCGGTATCGGTGGAGGTGGATTCGATCGTGTACAGGCCGCTGATTCGGTTACCCGAGTGCGTCGTTTCGGTTTCCGAAGTCGTATCAAGGGTCGCGTCGGTGACTTGGACCTGATTGGTGGTTTGCGAGGTTTCGCTGGAGCTTGCTTCGCCGGTGGATTCCAGCGTGAATGCGCCCGAAATCGAATTGCCTATTTCGGTGGATTGCGATTCGGAATCGGACGTAATCGAATCCGTCACAAGCAGGGTTTGATTTTCCAGCCGGCCGGTGCTGGTGCTGTTTGCCGCTGTGTCTGTCGTGGTGGTATAGGCACCGGTGATTTGGTTTTCGTTGTTGTCGGTGGCGACGGTCGACGTGGTGGTGTCGGTGCGCGTGCTGGTTTGCCCGGAAACGATTTCCGTGGACGTGGTGTCGACGTTGACGGTTTGGTTCCCGATGGTTCGCCGCGTGCCGACAAACGAGTTGCCGGTGTAGCTGCGCGACATTTCGTCATCGGTGTCGACAACGATGGTCGATTCGTACGGACCGTTGGTGCTTGTTTCTGTCCGGGCCGTGGTGACGTCCATCGTCGCATTGCCACTGATTGCACCGGTGAACTGATTCACGGTGTCGGTCGCGGACGAATCCGTCGTGCTTCGTTGGACGACCGAAACGGCCAAACTTTGATTCGTATCGCTTTGGGTCAGGTCCGTGGTGGAGGCCACCGTGGTGGTCGCGGTGCTGGTGCCCGCAACGGAATTACCCGTGGTAGCAACATTGGTCGTTTGGGTGGACATGACGTCCACGACACTGGTCAGGTCTCCATTGACGCGAGTGGAGAAACGCTCGGAGGTTTCGGTGGTTTCGGTGGCGGAATCGAAGTCGCCGACGATCGCGTTGCCGCTATCGGTTTGCGTGGTGGTTGATTCCAGTTCGTTGGTGTAGTTGACGCTGAGTGTTTTGTTGGTGTCGCTGCCGATGACCGTGGACGACTGGGTCGATTCCCCCAACGTCGCGTAGGTGCCCAGGATGGCTTCGTTGGTCCGAGTCGTGGATGCGGCCATTTCGGAAGTTTCGGTAACGCTCGCCGCAAGGCTGCCGTTCGTGATCGTTTCGGTGCGTTGGTGCGTGCCTTCTTCGGTCTTGGTTTCGCTAGCCGAGGCGGTGACGTTGTCGCGTGAATAGATTCGCTGGGACGTTAGTTCGTCGACGATGTCGGCGGAGACACGGAGCGGCCCATTGCTTTGAGTTTTTTCGATCGTCGACACCGACGTGGTGTCGATGCTGCCGGATTCCATGCCGGTGATTTGGTTGCCGGTGCTGGACTGCGAGGCTTCGTCGCGGCGAACAGACTGGGTGATGACGGTCCGGGTTTGGTTGACCGACGTGGTTCGATCGCTGACGTTAGTGACATCAAACGATGTCATTTCAAAATCACCGCGGATGTCATCGCCGATGGTGGACTGGGTCGTCAGCGACGATGAAGAAGCGACGCGTGTGATTGTCGACGGGCCGCTTGTGGTTTCCGAATTTTGGGTCGCGGAGGACGAAATCGTGACGTCGGTTTGGTAGGTACCGATGACGTCGTTGCCGGTTCGATTGATCGTGCGGGCGTCGGTTCGCGAGGATGTTTCGCTTTGCGTTTCGTCCTGGTTGGTTTGTTCGGCGGTGGTCTCGGTCGATGTGGTAACGGTTTGGACCAGCGACCGAGTCCCCGTGAAGACGTCTTCGCTGGACGTGCCGTCGGACTCGATACGAACGTCGACCTCGCGCTGCTGGGTCATCGGCCCGTTTTCGGTCGTTTCGGTAGTCGACTTTTCTTGGGTGCTGGACTTGGTTGTGGTGAATAGGCCGGTCGCGGTGCTGCCGGTGCGGAGATCGCTGGTTTGCGAAAGGATTGTGCCGGTCGACGTTTCGGTTTTGGTTTGGTTAGTGACCGTGCGTGTTTCGGTCAGCTCAGAATCGACGTCACGTTCGATCGATTGCACCCCGGTGAACGTATGAAACGTGTTTTCAGTGGTTTCGGTGCGTTCGTCGTCGAAAGTCAACTCGCGGCGAAGCGTTTGGTTGGTGGTGACGCTGGAGCCGGTGCGATCGATGTCGGCGGTGTCGATTCGCGTCGAAATGCCGGTGACCGAGTTCCCCGAATGCGTACCGGTGGAAATTCGCGTGGTGACGTCTTCATCGGTGACGGTTTCGGTGCGAATGGTGGCGACCTGAGACGTCGTGTCGGTCGATTCGCTGGTCGAGGTTTCGGTAAACAGGCCGGTGACTTTGTCGCCCGAACGGTTTCGCGACACCGTGGAATCGACCGTCACGCTTTGCACCAGTCGTCGTCCCTGGTTGTCGGACTGCGAATCGGTTTGGCTGTCCAAGTCCAGCGTGGATTCGACGCTGTAGGAACCATCAAATTGGTTGCCCGTATCGATGGTCGTCAAACCGGACTGTGTCGAAACTTGCTCGGTTTTGAACAGCGTTCCGTTTGCCAGCGTCGCCGTTTCGAGCGACGTGGTGGTCTCATTGGTCTCGAAGCGATAGGTGCCCGACAGATTGTTTCCGGTTTCGACTCGGGTGCGATCAATGGTATCGTCCCGCTCGGACAATTTGGTCAGCGTGCGATGCCGGTGTGTGGTGTTCGCGCCGATGGTGGCGTCTTCGGTTTTTTCGCGGCGGTAATCGCCGGTGATTTGGTTGCCGGTGGAAATCTGCGACGATGTTGTGTCAGCAATCGTCGTGCTTTCTTCAACGCGATCGAACAGCAAGGTGGTGTCTTCGCCATCTTCGATACGTTGGAGCGATTCCAACTCGCGTGGCCCGGCCAGTGAGCGATTGACAATCGTGTTCGACGATTCCTGCTCGCGTTGTTCGCGGAAGATGCCCGACAGGCTGTTCGCGGTGACGGCGATTACCAGGATTTCGCTGCCAAGCAAGTCAGTAATTTTGGCGGTTTTGCCAAGCGATTCGATTTCGCGGGAACGCACGGCGTCGATCTGACGCGAATCCGCGGTCGACCTGCCGATAATCCTATTGCCGGTGGTTTGCGAGGTCGTTGAGCGATCGATTTCCCTGTGCTCGGTGACGCTTTGGTCTTGATTCAGCGTGAGCGTGTCGATCGTGATTTGTTCGACACCGTCGACTTCATGTGCACAGTGACCCGAGATGCTGTTGGGGGTTCGCTTGGACGTTTGTTCCCCGACGACACGGCGACGCGTCGTCATCGAACGCGTTTGGTTGGTATCAATGGTGGTCGATTCGGTGGTCGTGCGCGTCGTCTGGTCGACGGTGGAAACGCCATCGCTGAAATTGCCAATCGCGGAGCCGTCGACTTCGACCACCGAAAGCGAGGTGACGACAACGACATGGGTTCCCTGGGTCCGCGTCGAGGTCGTTTCACGCATTGTCGAATCGTAGGATTCGGTTTCGAAAACGTATTGGTCGCCGTCCCGCGAAATGTTCTTTTCGCCATTTCCGAGCGTGTCGGTCAGCGTCGTCGACTGGGTGGTGACGCCGCCCTGTACTGAGGTGACTTGGTCTTCGGCATTGACGTTGGTGCGATCGTTGACGACGACTTCGCCGCTGGAGCGATTACCGGTAATGGTTTGCCGGGTGGTGGTCGTGCGGAAGTTTTGATGCGTCGACACGAGGGCGTCTTCGCCATCGACGGTGTTGGTTTGGCTGCCCGTATCGGAAACGGTTTCGACGATGAATTGTTCGTGCGAATAATCGCCGGTGTAGAACGCACCCGACTCAATCGAATTGGTTTCGACGCCGCGGACCACGGTCGAATTGGACTGCAGCGTTTGGTTGGATTCGGTTTGCTGGGTCGTCGAAGTGACTGAGCGATCGACGGTAAATCGATAGTCGCCGCCGATGGCCGACCCGCCGCCGGTGATGGTTTCGCGGCTGGTCGAAGTCGTATCGGCCGTCGTCGTTCGCGACCCGTTGGTCGTTTCGCTTGAGCTTTGCGAGGTGGTGTCGCCGACCGATTCCAAGGTGAAATCGCCGCCGCTTTGGCTATCGGGAAGGACTTCGATTTCGCCTTCTTTGTGGACCACGGTGACGGATTCGCTGCTGGAATCGGTGACGGTCCGCTGCGTCAAATTGGTACTGACCTGGCGGCTTTGCGAATTGGATTGGTTACGGATTTCCAGATCGAAACCGCCGGGCGTGGCTTCGCCACGCGAGTGCATGACGTTGCTGGAGGTCGACGTGACGGTGTATTCGAAGGTGCCGCGGCCGCCGGTTTGTCGTGACGACGATTCGGTTTCGATTTTGTAGTCGCGCTGGACGGTTCCGCGCGCCGAACCGGTTTCGCGAAGTGTTTCGGTGTGGATGCTGGTCCCGCTGGATGTGAAGGCGCCGACCAGCGAAGTGTCGTTGCCGCCCATCAACGCGCCGAGTTGTCCGAGCGTGTCGGCGTCGGCAAAGCGCTCGCCGTCGGTGGTGAACCTGCTGGTGGTTTCTTCGATCCGAAGCCAGTCCATGGAACCGCTGTTGTAGGACTTTTCGTCTAGGACGATTCCCGAGGCCGTGGACGTGGTGGTCGATTCTTCGGTGGCGGTTTGCCGCTGGGAAACCGACGGACTACAGGATTGAAATGAACTGTCGTAGCCGGTGACGTAGCTGGTGACGCTGAACGAAGCGGGGCTGAACGAAACCGGGTCCAGCGATCCGGTGCTGATCACGCGGCGAATGTTCATCAAACCGCCGCTTTCACTTGCGACCTCGTCGGGTTCAACACGGCCGGTGTTTTCGCTGGTGTCAAGGGCCAGCTTGTAGGTGTACACGCCGGTGCCCTGGGCGGCGGCTTGGAAGTCACCGCCGGTAAGCGAAACCGCGGTGGTCAAGCCAAGCGAATCGTCGCTGCCGCCTTCGCCGTCACCGCCGCCGCAGGGGTCGCGATCATCTTCGATCAAGGGAAACGACCGGCTGCTGGTCGCACGATGCGAATTGTCGAAGGAAAGCCGTTCGATGTCTTCGCCGTTGATGACATTGATCACGTTGGCCAGTCCCACGCCAATGCCGCCGGTTTGCGATCCGTTGTCGCTGACCTGGATCGTGATCGCGTAGGTGCCTTCGCGGGGGTAGGTGTGGTCGCTGACGATTTCGAATCGCGTGGGCGAATCGGTGGCCAGCACCTGGGCTTCGCCGACAGAGCCATCGCCGTAATCGACCGTCACGGTAAAGTCGCTGGGGCCAGCATCGGGCCGACCGGCAGAGAATGTGCCGATGCGATTGCCGCCGCTGCGGCCGAGCACTTCGTCGTCGCCCATGGGGATTTGTTCGAATGCGGCGACGACTTCGCCGCGAACAAACACGGGGGCTTCGGCGGTAATGACGCGATCGCCGTCGGCCCAAAAGGCGAGTTGTCCGCTGGAATTGACCACATCGAAACCACCGACATCGCTGATCGGGCCGACACCGGGAAGCATGTCGCCGAACTCAAACACTTCGCTATGGCCCAGGAATTGTCCCGGCGCAAGCGGCTCGTTTTCCAGTTGCCCCATGTAAAAGCGGGCCGTGTGAACGCCTTCGCTGCCTTCGCTGTCGATCGCGGTGAAGACGACGGTGAAGTAATCGTTCGACGGAGCGTCGGCGACGGGCCCGTTGATGCCAATCAATTTGTTGGTGAATGCGGAGATCGGCCCGACGTCTTCGCCATTGATTTCCTGTTCGTTCGGATCGACGGTGCCGTCACCAGAAATGCCCGCGACCTTCGCATAGTTGGACGTGCGCGGGTCGACAACATAGATGCCCTGACCCAACGGCCCATCGGCGGCTACCGCGACGACACCGGAATCGCTGATCGCGGCGGAATCGCCGATCGGGTCGAGCGGCAGATCCGAAATTCCACCCGACGGATCGATGGCTTTAAGAGCCCCTTCGTCGACAAAGACGCTGTACCGGGTGTCGGCGATCATGCCGTTTTGAACGGGATCGGAAATGCCACCACCGGCAAAAAACGCGTGCTTGTTTTCGGTGGTGCGAACAATCTGCAGACCACCGGAACCCGCCGACGAATTCGTTTCGCCCACAAACAGGGCGTTGCCTGCATTGTTCATCGACGCCGTCGTCGGATAGATCACGTTGAACGGCGGGACGTAAATCTTGGGGAAGAAAATCGGCACCAAGGATGTCGCCAGCGAAACCGAATTGAAGGTGTCGAAGTCAAAGTTGTCCGGATCTTGGAACACATTCCAAAGCGGATTGGCGGGCGTGTAATAGGTGCTGGCCCATACCGGATTGATGGTCCAAATTCGCGGCACCATCGTGAAGGGCGCGGTCAGTGCGGCGCCCACCGCGCCGGGGATCACGCCGAGGGTGGTCAGGAAGATCAAGTCCGTCATCAATGGGTGCCCCCAACGCAAACCGGCGTTGCCAAGGCCCATGTCGCCGCCGGCCAATTGCTCCGGTGCGCCGTAGCTTCCACCGTCCAAAACGGTTTGGCCGTTCCACGATTCGCCGTAGGTCAGGATCACGTTGGAAAACGTCATCAGCGGCAGGCCCAGCATCACGGTGCCGATCATGACCTCGGCACTCATCGAACGTTGGGCAAAGATCTTGTTGCTGTCGTTGATCTGAACGACTTCGCTGAAACTGGCCGAGGGCGGACTCCCCGGGCCATTGTCCGGGGGTTGCGAAACACCGCCGCCACCGAAGGCAAAGCTTTCGGGAATCAGCGAAATCGGTGCGCTGTCTTTTTCCGCAATGAACAAGCCGTCGCTGCCACCCACGTTGGCTTGGAACGCGACGGTGCCGTGGTTGTTGATCGAGACGCCTTTGCCGATCGATTGGTAGCCCGAGGCGACTTCGGTGAACTTGTATCCCGAAGCACCGCTGGAGACCACGATTTCAACAACGCCTTCGCTGGACGCCTGGTTGTTCTTGGTGGGACCGCCGTTGTCTTTGCCGCCGTCATCCCTGCCACCGTCATCCTTTCCGCCGCCTACCGGCCGCGACGAATTGCCCTCGCGAACCGTGTAGGTGAACGTATCGATGACGTCCGTTCCGGCGGCCTGCAATTGCGCCAGCGCGACGCTTTGAGTCGGGTCGTACGAGAAACTGCCGTCGGCGTTCACGATCACCCGCGCGCCGTACTGCGAAAAACCATCAAACTCGGCAATCAACGTACTGCCGGATGCACCCGAGTCCGGGTCATAGTCGTTGACCAAAACGCCACGTTCGGCGGGCACCTCGATCGCCTGACCGGCGATAGTCCAAAAACCTTCGGTAACATCGTCATCGCCGGTCACCGGAGCGTCATCGACGCCGATGATCTCAATGCTGGCCTTCGCGACTGTTTCCGCGCCACGATCGTCCAGCACGGTGTATTCGAATTCGTCGTAGCCGATTTGCCCGTCGGCCAAATACACAAACACGTCACCGGGAATGTAATCAAACGAACCATCGGGACGCAGCGTCACGACGGCGCCCGCGGCGGTGGTTTCGGGCGTCCGTGATGGATCGATGATCAGCGGGCCGGGGGAATCCACATCGGAATCGTTGGCCAGCAAACCGCTATTGGCATCAACCGCCAGCAAATCATCGGCCAACAAGCCGTTGTATTCGTCGTCAACCGCAGCGGGTGCGTTATTCACACCCACGATTGTCAACGCGACCTGTGCCACTGACGACGCATCGGTACCGTCGAAAACGCGGAACGCAAACGAATCCGTCGCCGTTTCACCCGCCTGCAATCCCTCGATCGCCGCAATCCCGGACGAATCGTATTCGAATGTACCGTCCGGATGGATTCGGACGCTTGCACCGGAGTTCGCAGTGACGGTTTCGTCCACCGCGACCAGTGTTGAATCGCCGGGAAGCGCATCGGCGTCACTGGCACCGACCAGCAGCCCTTCGAAGCCGGTGCCTTGCAGTTCACCAAGTTCGTTGAGGGTCGCACTTTGATCGGTTGCCGTCGGCGGCACGTTCAGCGAACTGTAGACACGAAGCTGAGCGACGGCCGTTGAGCTTTCGCCACTCGGGTCGACAATCGTGTAGCTGAACGAATCGTCCAAAAACATCCCCGCGGCCAACGCGCCGAAGTCGGCAACGCCGCTGGGGTCATAAATCCAAGCGTCGCCATCAAAGTTGACGGTACCGCCAAGCAAAGTCGTTGCCGCGATGGTCGAAACCATCAATGCATCGTTGACATCAGGATCGAAATCGTTGGCCAACAGGTCGGCCGGTGAAATTTCCACCGGTACGCCGGCACAGGTCCACAAGGATGTTGTGTCTTCGCTGGGCACGTCATCGGCGGCGATCGGCATGGAGTTTTCGCCGCTGACCTCGATTTCGACAGTGGCCGTGTGCGTCGCGCCGCCGGCCACACGCAGTGTGTAATGGAACACATCCACGACGGTTTCGCCGACACCCAAACCGGCAAACGCGTCACCGGGAGTCCATGTGAACGAGCCATCGTCGTCAACCGAAACAACGGCGCCCCAGGCGGATCGAGAATCCGACAACCACATCGTGGCCGACGGATCGCGATCATTCGCGCGGACACCCGTGATCGCCGGAATCGTTAGATCCTCGCTGGCAACCGCCGAATAGGCATCGTCAATGGCCACGTCGCCCGGATCGGCCGGCACTTGTAGCGATTGATCAACCGAAATCGGGTCGCCACCGTCGATCGCTTGAAGCTGAGCCGAAACCGCGCGTCGCGTCGGAGGCTGTGCCGACGTCCAGGCAAAGACGATCGATTCGCCGGCCCGCAGGGCCGCATCCGGATTCGTCGCCGCGAGGGTCCAAACGGATGAATCGCCATCGTCGACGACTTCCCAACCGCTAGGCAAAAGCACATCGGCCAGGCTGGTTTCATCGACGACCGGCAAGGCAATGGCTTGCGTCGCGAGAGTAACATCCGAAGTTCCCGTCAACTCGTAGGCGTATCGGAATCCGCCGGCGACTTCGGCGACGTTGACATTGGCCATGGGAACCTGCGAGGGTTCGCGGTTCCACGCAAGCGTGGTCACTTCGCTTTCGCGGCCCATCGAATCGGCAGCACGGAAGTGCAAGGTCGCGTCGCCGGCGGTAATCGGCCCGCCATACAGGGCTTCGACTTCGGCGGGTGAAAATTCGAAGCGATTGGCAGACAATCGTGGCAGCAGGTCGACAACCCCCCTTTGGAAATCGGGATCGAAACTGACCTCGGCCATCGTGATCGCGTTTTCGGCTCGCAGCCGGCCGGATACTTGCGGCGGACGATTGGCATCGATGTCCTGAACTTGCAAGGTGAATTCAGGCGGCAATAAGGCTCCGCGAGTGAACACAAACGTTTGTTCGATTTGGTTGCCCGCGGCGTCTTCGGTGACCAAGACAAGTTCATTGCGTCCGACGTTTAGCGGGACGCCAAAAAACGTCAGCGTCCCAGTCGGACCCACGTACGCGGATTGGGCATTGCCGCTAAGCAGCAGCCGGCTGCCGGGTTCGACCGTCGCGATCAAGTTGACCGTTTCGGCGGTCGTGTGGTTGTCACGCACGGTGCTGCGGAAGCTTTCCTGCATCACCAATTCGCTGTCGATCGGTGCGACCGAATCGATGGACAATTCCAACGCGGGTGTCGGATCGGCGACGTTTCCGGCGGCGTCTTCGATGCTGGCCGTGACGTCGTACACGCCGCTTTCCAAATCGGGCAGCGTGAATGCCGCGACGCCCGTGGAGAGCACTTCGCCGACTTCCGATCCATCGACATAGAAGCGAACTGTCGCGCCGCGTTCGGCATACAAACGCAGTGTGGGCGAAGTGACCGCGGTCAAACTGTCGCGAGCATCGAAGCCCAGATCATCGGCGGTCAGCAGATCGACGGCCGTCGCATTGGGTGGCGCGGTGCGATCGAGGTCAAACGTGAACGAGGTCGAACTTTCATTGCCCGCACCATCGATGGCGAACAAATCCAGTCGATGCCGACCGTCAGGCAGCACGTCGCCGAAGATCGTTTCCAGGCGTGCCAAATCCAGCTGCAAAAGGTCTTCGTTCAAGGCATCGGTGACGTCCACCGCGGGGCTGCCCGATAGCGATCCCAATAATTGAGTAATGGGCCCGGCGTCACGAAGCGTGCCCGTGATGCTGGGATCTTGCGTCCGTTTGTCGGAGTCCGAGCGACCGGTATCGACGGCCAAACCCAGGTCAAATTCAGGCCCCTGGGTATCCACGAATGTCAATTCGACCGGCACGCTGGCTTGGTTGCCGCCCGGGTCGGTCAAATCGACGATCAAATTGTTCACGCCCGCACGAAGCGAAACGTTTTCGATTTCGAAGCGACCAAAGGGGTCCGCCGTTGCAAAGCCGACTTGGTCGCGAACTTCCAGGATCGTGCCCGGTTCGGTGCGCCCGACCAGTGAAACGACCGGCTCGGTGGTGTGAAACGCCGAACCCAAATCGATTCGCCGCGATCCGACCGGCAATTCGATCAACGGGGCGACGAATTGCTGGTCCAGCCGCAGGAATTTGGGAGCGGTAAAGAAACTGACGTTGCCCGCCATGTCGATCGCTTGGGCGACATAACGCGTGGAGGTTTCCGAAAGGTCCGCGTGGAGCGTGATGTCGCCCGCGGCGGGCGCCGAATAGACCACCATGCCTTCGGCAAACAATTGCACACGAGCATCGTCAGCGGTCGCTCGGGTATGCAGACGAATCGATGCGACATTGGTGATGCCATCACCGGGCGTGCCGGAATCGTCGTCCGCGTTGACCACCAAATCCGCCGGCGTCGGCGGTCGCTGGGTGTCCAGCGTGAAATTCAGTTCCTCGATGTCGGACACATGGCCGACTTCGTCGGTCGCGACCACTCGGACGCGAACATCCCCGTCAGGCAATTCGCTTTCAAGGATGGTCGCCAGCACGGCGGCGGACAATTCCAAGCGTCCATCACGCAGCGACCCCAGCGACGCGACAAAGGGTGAATCATTGACGCTGATCCGCAGCGAGGCGATCCGGCTGGCGTCATCGATGGTGCCGATCACATCGGGCAGCCGAGTCAACAAATCGTCGGTCGACATGCCGGTGTCGTTGGCCAGACCGAGCGTGATTTCCGGCGGCGACAAATCCGGTGCGTCGTATCGGAACGTGACATCGGTTTCGAGTGCGTTGCCCGCCAAATCCTCCGCGATGACGCGGAACTCATTGCGGCCATCGGCAAACCGGACCGCGTCAAAGCGGTAGGCACCGCTCGCATCGGCAAGGGTCGAAGCGATCGGGTTGACCGAATCCAGGCCCCGAACCAGCGAAACGGTGCTGCCCGCATCCGTCGATCCGAATATTGCACCGGAGTCGCTGCCGACGATGGGCAATTCCACGTCGCCATTGATCGACGACGGTGGTTCGAGGTCGACGACGACCGTGAAGGGATCACTCGCGTCCGAAACGTTGCCCGCCACATCGGTCGCCGTCACGTGCACCTGGTGCGAACCGGCCGCGATATTGTCCAACGTGATTTCGTGAACGCCCTCGGGCAGCCGGAACGAATTCGATTTGACGCCATCGACCCAGATGTCGACGGTCGCTTCGGCCGTCAGGCGGACATCCCAGCTCAGGTCCGTCAGCGAGGTGATTGCGTCATCGTCATGGCGGCCCAGATCGGATGTGGCGGCCAAGCGGAAATCCGCCGGCGGCAGGGGAGCCGTTCGATCGAGCTGGATCGCGATGGATTGCCGCCCCGATGCGTTTTCGTAAATGTCCGTCGCGACCAAATCGATTTCGACCAAACCATCAGGCACCGTCTGGCCGGATGCCGATTCGAGTGCCGCAATCAACTCGGCATGCGAAATCGCGTACGTCGACCCGCTGATCGAAGACACAAAATCAACCACCGGGTACGCCGTGATCACGCCGCTGGCGGCCGAAGTCACCGTCACCGTGGCCTCCAGTCGGTCGATCGGGGACGCGTCGTCCATCGCTCCGCTGATTGCGATCGATTGGCTGACGTTGTCATTGAAATACAAACCGGTGTCCTCGCCGGCCGCCAGCGTCAGCAGCGGTGAAACACTTTCCAATTTGGGCCGAATCAGAGCTAGCGATGTTTCCGAGCGATTACCCAGGGCATCTTCTGTGACGATCAAGAACGTGTTGGACCCGAACTCCAACGGAACATCGGCCAAGCGGAACGAGCCGTCCGCGGCGGCAACGGTTTGAATGTTCAACGATTCGATTGAAATGATAGCACCGGCTTCACTTTCGCCAATCAAATCAACCTGCGGCAGCGATGTCGTGCGATCGCCCGACGCGTCGGTGTCGTCGTCGGGGTCCAGATCGATCTCGAACAGACGCGGTGCCGTCGAGTCCAGGGTGAGCGTCAGCGGCGCGGTCGCTTCGCTCTGGTTGCCCGCCAAGTCCTCGGTGACGGCCTGCAGCGTGAAGTCGCCATCGGAAAGACCACCGATATCGACGATGAAATCGGCCGTGCCGGTGGGTGTGTCCGAATCAATCACGCCGACGCCGATCGGAATGCCATCACGCAGCAGACGCACGATCGATTCATCATCGGCCTGGATCTGAACTTGGAAACGCGGACCCGCAATGACATTTTGCGATAGCGGTGTTCCGGTTTCATCAACAAGCACCAGAGTCGTGGGCGGTGCCGGCGCGACATCATCGATCGTGAAGTCAAATTCAACGGGTTCGGCCGCGTTTCCGAAAAGGTCTTCAGCGGTCAACCGAATCGTATGAATGCCTTGAGAAAAATTCACACCGGCGGCGGCAAACA
>JBCCRW010000063.1:0-18845 GCA_039201055.1 Planctomycetota bacterium
CCGAATGTCCCGCCGCTTTTGATAGATCCGCCAATGGTTGTCGATCGGTTCGAATTCGTCGCCGATACCGCTGACCGTCTCGCTGGGCCCGAGAAATAAAACGCCGCCCTGCCGCAGCGCGAAATGAAACAGCGACAAGACCTTCCGTTGCGCCGGAGGTTGCAAGTAGATCAACATGTTCCGGCACGTTACCAAGTGCATCTGCGTGAACGGCGGATCATTGATCACATTTTGCGGCGCGAACACGATGCCGCGTCGCAGTTCACTGGCGATGTGATAACCGTCGCGACGTTTAATGAAGAATCGCTTGCGCCGCTCCCTGCTGACATCGGTGATGCGGTCCTCGGGATAAATTCCGTTGGCGGCGAATTGCAACGAGTCTCGGTGGGCATCGGTCGCGAAGACTTTAAACTCCATCGATTTGCCGCGACGTTCGATTGCTTCGGTGATCAGCATCGCCAACGAATACGCCTCCTCGCCAGTCGCACATCCGCACACCCAGACGCGAAGCTGGTCCTCGGCACGATCGAGCAGATCCGCCAATGCCTTCTGCTGCAGCATGTCGAACGCTTCGACATCGCGAAAAAATCGCGTGACGCCAATCAAAAGATCTTTGTAAAGTTCGTTGATTTCGCCAGCGTCTTCGTTGATGTAAGCGACGTAGCGCTCAATGTCCGGCAGATTCAGCAATTCCAATCGTCGCTGAATCCGGCGACCCACCGTGCTCGCCTTGTAGTGCGTGAAGTCGATGCCGTGGTTTCGCTGCAGCAATTGGAACACACGTTGCAAACCTTCGGCCTTGATCGCGCTCAACTCCTCCTGCTTCAATTGTCTTGGCGAATGGCCTTCGATGATGTAACGACGCAGAGCTTCACCGATCTCAGCGGGCGGCAGGACCAGGTGCACATGGCCGGTCTCCTGCGCATTGAGCGGCATCGAATCGAATTTGCACGTCGACGGCTCCTGGGCAATCACCAACCCGTCATTTTCTGAAATCTTGGTGACACCGCGCGAACCATCGCTGCCGGTTCCCGACAATACCACGCCGATCGCGAACCGGCCTGCATCCTGTGACAGCGATCGAAAGAATTGATCGATCGGGTGCGTGAAGGTTTTCTCTTTGGCTCGCTCGGTCAACAGCAGCTTGCCGTTGCTAAGCACCATTTCCTTTTTCGGCGGGATCAAATAAATCGTGTCCGGCTGGATCGTCAGCCGATCGGAAACCACCACGATGGGAATTTTGGTAATTCTTCCCAGCAATTCATCCATGTGCGATTCGAAGTCCGGCGAAAGGTGCTGGACGACGACAAACGACATGCCGGTGTCGGTCGGCATGGTTCGGAACATATTTTCAAGCGCTTCCAAACCACCGGCCGAGGCACCCACGCCAACGACATAATGATGACAAGATTCACTGGGCACTGTGTCCCCAAGCGGTGCGGTGTCCCCGAGCGGCGCTGTGTCACTGGGCACCGTGTCCCCGAGCGGCGCTGTGTCACTGGGCACCGAGTTCAAGGTGGTCGCCTTGGTGGGCTCCGGCCCTTCGTCTTCGTGCAATTTTGTGGATTCAGACACGGCGCCATCCGGCGGTCCGTCTTGGCACCGCAAAAGAGGCTAATGATTGCTGCGGAATTAATTCAGCCACCTTGGATGTTTGAATCCGCACGCGAGCGGCGGACCGATTGCCTTGCCCGCACCGACGTCAAACTATCGGCAGTGTTTCAAGGCGTCAAACGAATCACATCTCCGCTGCACGCGTCCGATTGCGACATCTTGTCCATCCGAAGTGATGGGATTCGTCGTCTTATCCATTACGGCCAATCGTGATCTCACCACGTTCGATACGGACGTTCATCTCCGGACCGGGCATCGATGCGAGCTGTTTGATCGGATCATGCATCAACTCAAACGCGAACGGACTGTGGCACCCGATCCGGCCGATCAAGGGGCGGTTCATCAGACTGCTTAACAACGCCAGCGTCCCGCCAAAGCCACCGCCCAACGAAGCTCGATCCTCGCGTCGATCGCTAACCGGATACGCCGACTGCACCGCCGGGATCAATTCTTGTCCGAACATCTGCGGATAGCCTTCAAAACCAATCAGCGGGTAAAGCCGCCAGCGGATGAACACCGCGACGACGGGCTTGGCCTTGCCGGCGGCAATCAACGAATCCAGGATCTCCGCTTGGCGACCGGCATCAAGCGCGACTTCGCCATCGTGGACAAAGATGACGGGCAGACGCGTGTCGTCGAATTCTCCCGGCGGCACGTAGACGGAATACTGAATCGTTTGATTCATCGCCTTGGATTCGAACTCGTGCTGGATCAGTTTCGGTCGGCGGCTCTCGGGCGCTGCTTCGTCAGGGACCGCCAAGCGACCCTCATTCAAATCGACCCATGAGATGGTCAATTTTTCCGCCGGTCCAAGGAACATCGGTTCCATGTTCGGTCCGATCATTCTGCCGACAAAGCGCTTGCTGTGCCCGGGGTCCGGCATCGCGGCGTAGTCGGCAAAGAACACATACGACAGACGATTGACTTGGGGTTGCTTGATCCCAAAGGCAAACCAGTTGGTGCCTTCGATGCGAAGTTGGTGCCGACTTGCGAACGATCATTTTGAATTTGCAACGATGTGTCCGCCGATGCCACGCCGACGCGGGCGATGGCACCGACGCTGCGGACATAGATTGACCCCCCCGCCAGCGTCGGCAAGGTCCAAACACGGCCATCGCCGTTGCCGTTCGATCCGCCTTGATCCATGACTTCGATCGAAACGACTTCCTCGAAACCGTCCGAATGGACGTCGCCGATGTGCAGCGAACCTTCCAACGTGACGATCACCAAGCGGTTTCCGAGTTTGCCAACGAAGCCGTTGCCGGGTTGGCGTTGACGGAACAGCCGCTCGCCCGTTGCCGGGTGAAGTCCGATCAAGAAACGTGACGAATAGGTACACAGCACCCCCTTCACTTCGACGAGGACACAGTAGGTGTTTCGGATCTCGCGGACGTTCCAAGACGTTTGGGGCTGACCGCTGGACAGGTCCACGCCGCTGGATCGAGACTCGCCATCACCGATCAGCACACTGGTTTGAAATCCCGCGGTGTCTTGGCCGGCTTGCCAAAGGACATCGCCTGTCGCGGCATCAAACGCCATGATCGCGCCGCCTTGTTGTGGATCGCCCGCACCGACGGGCAAAATCACTTTGCCCTTGTGGACAATCGGCGAGGCGCCAAAACCATAAAAGTTCGGCTGTGATCCAAATCGCTCCTTCAAGTTGATCGACCACACTGGCTTGCCGGTCGCCGCGTCCAGTGCGATCACGAACTCCTGTCCGGCATTGGCATCGGCCGCGGCGGTCACCAACACGTCGCCCGAGTTCACGATCCCCGAATAGCCGCTGCCGATTTTGTGCTTCCAAACCCGCGTCAGCGACAACGGGCCGGCATCCAATAGCGGCGAAGCCCCTGTGGCCGAACCGTCATAGTTGGGTCCACGGACGGATGTCCAATCTTGGGCGGATCCGGTTTGCGGGCCAGCAACAAAAAGCAGCATGGCCGTCAACAGGCCGGCGACAAACCGGCGGCGTACGGGCAACCCACCCGGCAATCGTTGCGACGCACAATCGATGCATGCGGAGTCGCGGTGACCGCCCGGTGTCCTTTTGGTGGGCTCGCGACCGATGCACGTGTCCCACTTTTTTTCCGCTCGCTGCTCTGGCGCGATGTGGAATGCACGGCAGATAATCCATGAAAGAGAAAAAGACGACGCGATCCCGGTTTTCATGGAGGAAATTCGGCTTTTCAATTTGCAGCATGAATAATGGGTGTGCGTTGAGACTTGTTGATAGGCGTCGGGTAGAATCGGCGGAGCATTTCAATCTCTCCGGGTAGGCTTCCCGCCGGTCGAAAAATTGGATCGACAAGCTGGGAATCCGCCGGATTCGCGTTTTTCATCATGCCCGCGGTGACCTGAACAGCATGACCCACCCTTTTGAGCTCGATTTTTTGAAAGGCCTGCGAGCCCTTTGTCTGACGGCGATGATCCCGTTGGCATTGGCGGCGATTGCCGAAGACGGGCCCCAGGCACAGGCTGCCGAAGACTGGCCCCAGGCACAGGGCAGCAGCCGCGACAACAAATCATCCGAAACGGGATTGATTGACAATTGGCCCGCCGGAGGACCCAAGTTGGCTTGGACGTTTCGGGATTGCGGCATCGGGTACTCGGGGCCGGCCGTCGTGGGCAACCGCGTCTACATCATGGGGGCTCGCGACGGACGTGCCGAACTGATGGCCTTGGATGCCGGCAGCGGAAAGCTGCTGTGGAGCAAACCGGTCAATGAAAAGGTATTCGACTTCGAGGGCAATTCGTGGGGCGCCGGGCCGCGAGCCACCCCAACGGTGGCCGGCGACATGATTTACGCCTTGGCGGGTGACGGTGAACTGGCCGCCATCGATGTGGATGGAAACCTGAAATGGACCGTCAACATGGTCGACGATCTGGGTGGATCGATCAGCATCGTCGATGCCGGCGAGCCGAAGGTTTTTGGTTGGGGTTACTGCTGGGCACCGCTGGTCGATGGCGACCAAATCATCTGCGTCCCGGGCGGGGATCAGGGCATGGTCGCGGCACTGGACGCAGCCACCGGCAAGGTGTTGTGGCGAAGCGAAAGTCTGCAAGAAGACGCGACTTACTCATCGCCAATCAAAGCGACGGTGGAAGGCGTCGACCAGGTGATCGTGATGACCCAGGGCGGTATGGCCGGTGTCTCCACCGCTGATGGCAAATTGCTTTGGAATTACCAACGCGATCGGCCCTATTCCGACGTCGTGATTCCCACGCCGGTCTATCACGACGGTCGGGTGTACACGAGCGTTGGTTCGGCGGGTTGCGATCTGATCAAGCTGACGAAAAAAGCGGACGCCACATTCGACGTCGAACAGGTCTACTTCAGCCGCAACATGAAAAACGAGTTGGGCGGTTTCGTCCTTCATGACGGACACGTTTATGGCAGTTCGTCGCGACGCGGATGGGTGTGCCAAAATCTGGACAGTGGTGATCTGGAATGGTTCAGCAAACGGGTCCGCGGGTCGATCGGCGAGGGATCACTCACATACGCCGACGGGCAATTGTACCTGTACGCCGAACGCGAAGCCGACGTCGCCCTGATCGAGGCATCGTCGGATGGCTACAAAGAAAACGGCCGATTTGAATTGCCCGAAGAGTCCAAGCTGCGGGCACCCAGCGGAAAAAATTGGACCCACCCCGTCATTGCCGGTGGCAGGTTGTACCTGCGCGACCAAGAGTTACTGTTTTGCTATGAAATCAAGTAGCACCGTTCCACAACCAAGAGCAGCAAGAGTGAAGTTCCTTCCAAAATTGATCGTGTTCGCCTCGTTATTGACCCTGGGCTCGCAAGCGTGCGCGGCCGATTGGGTCAACTGGCGTGGCCCCGAGCGAAACGGCGTCTCGCGCGAGAAAGGCCTGCCCGATGACATGGAAGACGTCCTGTGGAAAAAAGAAGATGTCAGTTGTCGCTCGACGCCGATCGTGATGAACGGCAAGGTCTACGTGGTCAGCAGGATCGGTGAAGGCGCCGATGAACAAGAACGCGTCGTCTGCATGGATGCGAAAACGGGGAAAATCAAATGGGAACACCGATTTGGCATCTTCTTTACGCCCATCGTTAGCATTCGGCTCGGCTGGACCGTGCCCTTTGGCGATCCGGAAACCGGGAACGTGTATGCACACGGAACCCAAGGTTTGCTGTTTTGTTTTGACGGCGAAACCGGCGAAGTGAAGTGGCAAAAATCATTGACCGAGGAATTTGGACGCATCACCGGTTACGGCGGACGCGTGACCAGCCCAATCATTGATGGCAACCTGATGATCATCAGCATGATCAGTTCCAACTGGGGTGCTCACGGTGGTGGCGGAGTGCGTTTTCTGGCGTTCGATAAGAACGACGGCAAAATGGTTTGGTGGAGTTCGACGGGACTACGTCCGTCCAACACCTACCGCTGTGTTCCGGTGGTCACCACGATCAACGGACAACGGATTTTGATCAGCGGTGGTGGTGACGGACACCTGCACGCATTTCAGGTCAACACGGGCAAGAAGATCTGGAGTTTTGAATTTGGTAACGGGGCGATGAATCCTTCGCCGGTCGTCGCGGGAAACCGCTTGTATGCCGCTCATGGTGAAGAAATTCCCGGTCGCGCGACCGTGGGTCGAGTCGCTTGTCTGGACATCGGTGGTGCCGAGCCCAAGATCGTTTGGGAAAAGGACGGCATCGAATTCAAATATCCCTCACCGATGTTGTTTGACAACAAGTTGTTCCTGCCCGATCGCCAGGGCCGTCTGTATTGTTTCGACGCGGATTCGGGCGAACGATTGTGGCGATCCAAATTTGGTCGCAACTGCACCGGATCGCCCGTCTACGGTGACGGCAAAATTTACCTCAGCTCGGTGCACGGATACTTTCACATCCTCGACGCGAGCAACAAAGGAAAGCGAATCGCCCGAAAGCGTTTTCAGCCCGCCGATCCCAAGTTTGACGTCGAAGTCCAAGGCTCCGCGGCGATCGCCAACGGCTGTGTCTATTTTGGCACAACCGAGGAGTTTTATTGTCTCGGGAAATACCAGCCGACCGAATTGGAATTGTCTTCGCTGCCAGCGGTTCCCGGCGACAATCCGTCCGGTACACCGACCCAGTTGCAAGTCATTCCCGCCGAAGTCACCGTTCGCGCGGGCCAGACGGTTGAATTCAGCGCGCGACTGTTTGACGAAGACGGAAGGTTCATCAAGACCACGCCGATCGAGCTGGAATTGGCGGCCATGAAACCCGGACCGGGGCTGGGTAAGGACATCACGTTGCCGGTCTTGAAAGGCGAAATCAAGGGAGCCGCCTACACCGCGCCGACCATCACGGGCGGCCAGAGCGGAACTTTGCTCGCCACCGCCGGCGATTTGAAAGCCAGCGTCCGAGTTCGGCAAATTCCGACCCTTCCCTATTCGGAAGATTTCGAAAGCACCGGGCCCGGTTTAATTCCCGGCGGTTGGACCAACACGCAGCTTCGTTATGTGACCACAAAATTGGACGACGGGAACACGGTGTTGATGAAGACCGCTCGCATCGCCGTTCCGTTTTATCGCCAGTGGTATGGCTTCATCGGCACACCGGAAATGTCCGGGTACACGATCTCCGTGGACGTCATGGGCGAAAAGGTTCGTGACAACTTGCCCAACATGGGCGTGACTGCCCATCGCTATATCTTGCAGATGGTTGGCAACGAACAAAAGCTGCGAATCTCGGCCTGGGATGCGGTCCCGCGGGTTGCCGAGGAAATCGATTTTGCTTGGGAGCCGGATGCGTGGTATCGATTGAAGATGACCGTCAAAACCGACGGCGACCAGCTTAAGGTCCTCGGCAAGGCTTGGAAGAAGTCGGATGCCGAGCCGGCGGAATGGAATCTGACTTTGACCGACGGCAATCCAAACCTGAGTGGACCTCCGGGAATCTATGGTTCCGCGCTTGGCATTCAGCCACCCAAAACCGGCACACCCATCTATTACGACAACGTTTTGGTTGAATGAGCATCCGTCGGGGAAAAAGGGGTCAGGTACCTTTTGTGCGAAGCACCCGAAGGGCCGGTTCCCGGCAAAAGGTACCTGACCCCTTTTTCACCGGCCATTGCTAAGTCACCCGCTAAAGTTCAACCCATCCACCAACATACAAAACCCATCCCAATGCAAAAACAAATCCGTTCCAAACTAATATTCGCCCTGGCTTCCCTGCTGCTGCTTCCCGCCGCCGCATCGGTGGATGCCCAAGATCGAACAAGTCAATCCGCTCAAACAAGTCAGCCGGATCTGCTTGAGCTGCCGTCCACCGATTGGCCGATGTACGGCGGTCACCTCAAACGGAACTTTGCCAACCCGATTGCCAAGTCGATCCCCGATCAATGGGATACCAACGACGGAACCAACGTCGCATTTTCCATCCAACTCGGATCACGCGCCTATGGTGGGCCCGTTATCAGCGACGGACGCATCCTGATCGGCACGAACAACGAAGTCCCCCGCGATCCGTCGATCAAGGGTGATAAGGGTGTGATGATGTGCTTCAGCGATGACGACGGTGCCTTTCAGTGGCAGATCGTCCACGACAAACTCGCCGCCGGACGCGTCTGGGACTGGCCGCAACAGGGCATTTGTTCGACACCATGCATAGAGGGCGATCGCTTTTACTATGTGGGGAATCGTTGCGAAGCGATTTGTGCCGACATCAAGACGGGCAAGATTTATTGGAAGCTCGATATGATCGGCGAATTGAATGTGTTCCCGCACAACATCGCCACATGCTCGCCGATGATCGTCGGCGACACCCTGTTCTTGGTCACCAGCAACGGCGTCGATGCCGCCCACCTGCGTGTCCCTTCGGAGGACAAGCCAAGCTTTTTGGCGCTGAACAAAAAAGATGGCAGCGTGTTGTGGTCCAGCAACCTGCCGGGTCTATCGCGTCGGAACATCATGCATGGCCAATGGTCCAATCCGACCTACGCGCAACCTGGCGGCAAGCCGCAAGTGATTTTCCCCGGCGGCGACGGCTGGATCTACAGCTTCCGTCCCGATGGCGAATTGCTTTGGAAGTTTGATTGCAACCCAAAGGACGCGGTCTACAAACTCGGCGGACGCGGTACCGCGAATGATTTCGTGGGAACGCCTGTCGTTTATGAGGACAAGCTTTACATCGCCGTCGGCCAGGACCCCGAGCACGACACGGGCGTGGGGCACCTTTACTGCATCGACATCACCAAAACACCCAAGCGTGATGACAAGGATGTTTCGCCGACCTTGGCCGTTTACGAACCCGAGTTGAAGGAGTCGCCCAATCCGGATTCGGCCGAGGTATGGCACTACGGTGGACCGGCAACCGAAGACAAGCCGAGTCCCACGGAGGAGACCTATTACTTTGGACGATCCATGTCGACCTGTGCCATCATGGACGATCTGCTTTATATCACCGAGTTGGGCGGTCACGTCCATTGCCTGGACGCAAACACGGGCGAGCTCTACTGGACCGAAAACATGTTCGCCAACACTTGGTCATCACCCTGCGTTGCCGACGGAAAGGTGTTCGTTGGCAACGACGACGGCATCATGTACGTCTACAAGCACGGCAAAGAGATGGAGTTACTTGCCGAAATCGAACATGAAGACGGGACCAAGCTGCGCACCACGCCGGTCGCCGCCAACGGTCGCCTGTACTACATGACCGAAAGCCCCACCAAACTGTGGGTGATCGAGGCAAACGCAAAGTAGCTCGCCTCTCCGAGGCGAAGAATTTCAGTAGCTCGCCTCTCCGAGGCGGAAAACCTCTCGTCCATCCCCTCCAATCCCCGGTTGAATCCTTCTCCATGTCCCGGCAGATTCTGTGTCTCGCTTTGCTGCTTGCGTTTTCCGGCAAGGCTTCGTCGCACGAACTGCCCGATGGCGAAATCGAGCGGCGGGTTCAGGTGGTCGTAAAACCCGACCGGGTGTTGGTTGAATACTCCCTTGTGATGAACAAGACGACGCTTGCCGCGCAGCTTCGCAAGGGTGGTCTTCAGCCCGCCGCCGATCTGTCCGACATGTGGAAGCAGTACGAGAAAATCGCCCTGCGGTCGCTGCCAAAGGATCTGCAGTTGGATGTGAAGGGCGCGAAGGTTCCAGTCCAGCCGCTGCGGGCAAGCTACACCGGTTGGAGCCATCGCCATTTGGTGTGCCTTCTGAAGGCCGATGTTTCATTCGACCAAGAACGAACCAAAATTGTTGTCACCGATGCCAACTTTCCGGATGTACCGGGGAGCTACCGGATCGCATTGAAGGGCCGTTCGGGTGTGAACATTGATGATGCAAGCGTGCCGCAGCTTGTCTCGGACGCCAAATCGGTGTATCCCGCGAAGCTGCCCAAGTCCAAGAAGCAGGCGGCATTGACGGCCGAAGGTCAGGTGGTTCGGGTGGCGAAAGGAAAGGACTTAGCGACGGAAAAAGACTCAGCGAAGGAACAGGACGCGGATGCTTCGCGTCGATAGGGGCCAAAAGGTCATTTGATTCATGATGGATAGCGAACAGCAGCTGACGATTGAAGAAATCTACGAGGAATTTGATGAATTGCAGGAGTGGGATGAACGCTGCGATTATCTGATCGACCTCGGCTTTGACCTCACACCATTACCCGAGGATGCCAAAACGGAGGAAAACCGGGTTCATGGTTGCCAGAGCAACGTTTGGCTGGTCGCGAACGTCAAGCAGACGGACCGGCGGATTGTGGAGTTGATCGCGACCAGCGATTCCATCATCGTCGGCGGTCTGATCGCGATTCTGATTGCCCTGTACTCCGGAAAGACTCCGCAGGAGATCATTGCGATCGACGCCAAAGAGGTTTTCGCCAGACTTGGCCTGGAACGTCACCTCAGTTCCCAAAGGCGAAATGGCTTGTACGGCATGGTCCAGCGCGTTCGCGAATTGGCGGTCCAGGCCGAAGCCGACGGTTGACATTCCCCCGCGTCAAATGGACACGGGCTATCCAAGGTCGGGTCCAGACCGTGTAATCGTGAATCTGACAAAGTTTCGTTTGGGGACGGAAGGTCATGGGTGGCTCCATTGAATTTCTCTCCCGCTCGCGAGGCGGGAATTGCGGTGTCAACCTTGACCGAGGATGAGAGCCGCGACATTTTGATCGTCCACTTGGACACACCACCCACGAAGAATTTGATATGACCCAGCTATCGCCCCAAGAACCCACCAGCCCGCTTCCGGATATCCAATCCACCGGCGACGACCGCTGCATCGCCATCAACAAGGTCGGCGTCACCAACGTTCGCTACCCCATCTCGCTTCGCACGCCCGGTGAGGGACAGGGCAACACGTTCCAGCACACCGTTGCCAGTATCAACATGTGCGTTTCGTTGCCACACACCGAAAAAGGCACGCACATGTCGCGTTTCCTTGAGGTGCTTAACGAACATCATCATGAATTGTGCAGTGACTCGCTGCCCGAATTGGCCGTTGCGATTCGCGAAAAGCTCAAGGCCCGCGACTCCTTCTTGGAATTGAAGTTTCCGTACTTCATTGAAAAGAAAGCCCCGGTCACCGGACAACCGGGAAAGCTGGACATTGATGTTATTTTTGAATTGAGGAGCGGTTCGGTCGACGATTTCGTCATGACCTTAAAGATCCCGGCGACCAGTTTGTGCCCGTGTTCGAAGGAGATCTCCGACTACGGAGCCCACAATCAGCGGTGCGAGATGACCGTGAAGGTTCGCGTGGCCGATGGGGTGAACTTTTGGATCGAGGAATTATTCGCGATCATCGAGCGATGTGCATCGACGCAAGTATTTTCGGTGTTGAAGCGACCGGACGAAAAGTGGGTGACCGAGCGCGCTTACGAGAATCCAAAGTTTGTCGAAGACATCGTCCGCGATATGGCCGTGGCCTTGCGAGATGATGATCGCATTGAGTGGTTTCAGTGTGCATCGGAAAACTATGAGTCCATTCACAGCCATGACGCCTACGCGATGGTGGAACTGGATAAGCGTCAAGCCAACCCAAAGTAGCTCGCCTCTCCGAGGCGAATAAAAAGAGTCGCTCGCCTCTCCGAGGCGATTTACAACCACCATTCGCTCCAATTCACGCGAGAGCCGGTACACTGACACAAGCCACGGGCGTCCGCGCTGACGTCAGTCAGTTTTCAACAGCCGGAAAGAGTTTGAGTCGATTGTGAGGCGCGACACGGTTTGCATTGTCATTGCTGCGATCGTCGTGGGTGCGATTGGCTTTCGGACGTACCGGCTTCGCGAGGAAGTTGAGCACTTCGCGAGAACGTTGAGCACCTGGCGAGGAAGTTGAGCAGAAAGGGCTCGAATACCGTCTCGGCCAACGCTTTGAAGGAGACCTCGCGAGGTTAGTAATGCACGATCCATAAGTGTCGGGATCGGTAATGGACGAGGCGACGAGTCCCTCGAGCAAGGCCTCCTCGCGTCGTCCACTACAACAGAAATGGATCGTGCGTTGCTCAGGCACCCTTCGCGCACGCCTGTGGCTGACCGTTGAACAGTCGCCACAAAGTGGCGCTGTCCAGCTTCTTGCTCGGCCGCATGTCCACAACCGATTTTATGCTTGGGATTCCAATGGACATTGAACAGCTTTCCCATTTTCAAACGCTGGCGGAACTGAAAAACTTCACTCGTGCGGCGGACCGCATCGGTATCTCGCAATCGGCTCTAAGCCGGTCGATACAGCGTTTGGAAGAGGAGCTTGGGCAACCCCTGTTTGATCGCAAGCCTCGTTCGGTGGACCTGACGGATGTCGGATTGTTATTTCAGGTCCGCGCCGAACAAATCCTGTTGATTGTCGAGGACACCAAGGCAGAAATTTGCGACGACGGTCAAAGCGGCCGGGTGCGGATCGGTGCGATTCCGACCATCGCGCCGTTCTTCCTGCCCGACCTGCTGCGCAAGTTTTCGGATCGCTATCCAAAGGCCAGCTTGATTGTCCAGGAGGACACCACCGATCACTTGATGAAACGATGTAAGCAGGGGGAAATTGACGTGGCCATCCTCGCGCTTCCGGTTTCCAAGCGTTATGTCGAAATTGAAAACTTGTTTGACGAGGAATTGTTGCTCGTTCTGCCAAAGGGTCATTCGCTAAGCAAGAAACGGAAGATCAAGCTTGCCGACATCGAAGCATTCCCGTTTGTTTTGCTGGACGAAGCACATTGCTTGTCCGACAACATTACGTCTTTTTGTCGACAACGATCGATACAACCGGTCGCCGTTGAACGGACGAACCAATTGGTCATGGTTCAAGAGCTGGTTTCGCTCGGGCACGGTGTGTCGATGATTCCACAGATGGCCAGAAAACTCGACAAGGCCAATCGGCGGGTCTACCGAAGCCTCGACGGTGCAAAGCCCAAGCGAACGATTGTCGCCGTTTGGAATCCGTATCGTTTTCAAAGTCGTTTGCTCAACGAATTTCGTGAATTCCTGCACAGCTTCTGCAAGGCGTTCCAAAAGCCTTCTTGATAACGATGCGAATCTTGCATAGCGGACATACCGGATATGCATTGGACCGATCGGCCGACAGCTTCGATAGTTAGTGCATGAGCGATCGGCAGCGCCTGGTCGCTCAAGCATCGACATTTACGGCACCCCTATTCGAAGAGACAAACATGGTTCGAAAAGCAAGTTGGTCAGGATTATTCGCCGGGCTCGCAATGGTTGCAAGCACGTCCATCCTGCACGCTGAAGAGTGGACCGCCCGCAGCGGCAAACGGGTTTCAGGAAACAACATGGCCACGGCTCAGTGTCCGGTGATCGGCTCGTCCGACCCCAATCGACACACCGTATCGGGCTCCTACACCAACGGCGATTGGTGGCCGAATCAACTGAACCTTGGCATCCTGCATCAGAATTCCGCCAAGGGTAATCCGATGGATGCGAACTTCGATTACGCCACCGAATTCAAAACCCTCGACCTGGCGGCCGTCAAAGCGGATCTCGCGGAATTGATGACCGATTCGCAGGATTGGTGGCCCGCCGACTATGGCCATTATGGGCCACTGTTTATTCGTATGGCCTGGCACAGCGCCGGCACCTATCGCGTGACGGACGGTCGTGGCGGAGCATCCGATGGAACGATGCGCTTCGCACCGCTGAACGGCTGGCCGGACAATACCAATCTGGACAAGGCGCGGCGTCTGCTTTGGCCGATCAAACAAAAGTACGGTCGAAAGATTTCCTGGGCCGACCTGATGGTGCTTACCGGCAACGTTGCACTTGAATCGATGGGATTCGAAACGCTTGGATTCGCCGGCGGCCGCGTTGATGTTTGGGAGCCCCAAGCAGACGTCTACTGGGGTCCGGAAACGAAGATGCTTGCCGCCAAACGGTATTCGGGCGATCGCGAGCTGGCAAAACCGCTTGCGGCCGTTCAAATGGGTTTGATCTACGTCAACCCCGAAGGCCCCAATGGGAAACCGGATCCCTTGGCGGCGGCCAAGGACATTCGCGAAACCTTTGGTCGGATGGCGATGAACGACGAAGAAACGGTTGCGTTGATCGCTGGTGGTCACACCTTTGGCAAGGCACATGGGGCAACAACACCCGAAGGCAACGTGGGGCCCGATCCGGAGGGCGCGAGCTTGGCCGAACAGGGCCTCGGCTGGAAGAACACACACGGAACGGGCAACGCGGGCGACACGATTACCAGCGGCTTGGAAGGCGCGTGGACGTCAACACCGACGCAGTGGTCAAACGGCTATTTCGAAAACCTGTTCGCGTACGAATGGGAGCTTGGCAAAAGTCCAGCGGGAGCTTGGCAGTGGAAGCCCCAAGACGGTGCCGGTGAAGGCAGTGTGCCGGACGCACACGATGATTCCAAGTCGCACGCGCCGATGATGTTCACGACCGATATCGCGCTCAAGGTCGATCCAATCTACGGGCCCATCTCGAAACGTTTTCTTGACAATCCAGAGCAATTCGAACGCGCGTTCGCAAAAGCATGGTTCAAGTTGACTCATCGTGACATGGGGCCGGTTTCTCGATACCTGGGCGTGGACGTTCCGAAGGAAACGTTTTTGTGGCAAGACCCCGTCCCGCAAGTCGATCACAAGTTGGTCTCCAAAGCGGATATCGAATTGCTCAAGCGAGCCATCGGAAGCCTGAATCTTTCGACCGGTGATTTGGTCGCCACCGCTTGGGCATCAGCGTCGACCTATCGGCACAGCGATTGTCGCGGCGGTGCAAACGGCGCACGCATCGCATTGGCGCCACAAAAGGATTGGGCAGCAAACAATCCGCAACGAACCCAGCGTGTGCTGGCGGCATTGGCGACGGTCCAGCAAAAGTTCAACCGCTTCAAGTCGGATGGAACAAAAATCTCCCTGGCCGACTTGATCGTATTGGGTGGCGGAACGGCGATTGAGATGGCAGCGAAAAAGGCGGGCCATTCAATCACGGTACCGTTTCACCCCGGTCGCACCGACGCGACGGCCGAACAAACGGACGCGGCGGGACTTGCGGTCCTTGAACCGATCGCGGATGGATTCCGAAACTATGCCGCGCGGGAACTGGACCGACCCGCCGAAGAGATGCTGATCGACAAGGCTCAATTGTTGACCTTGAGTGCGCCAGAAATGACCGTGCTGCTTGGCGGTATGCGAGTTCTCGATGCCAACACCGACGAATTGGGTTTGGGAGTGATGACGGATCAAGTCGGCACGCTGACCAACGACTTTTTCGTTCATTTGCTGGATATGAACACGACCTGGGATAAGTCGCCGGTGTGCGAGCATTTCTTCGAAGGCCGCGATCGCGAATCGGGAAAGTTGAAATGGCGGGCCAGCCGCGTGGACTTGGTCTTCGGGTCCAATTCGCAGCTACGAGCCATTGCCGAGGTTTACGCCAGCGAGGATGCGAGGCAGAAGTTCGTTGACGACTTCGTCGCCGCGTGGACCAAGGTCATGAATCTTGACCGGTTCGACCTTGTGGCAAAGACTGGCGCGAAGCGTTAGGCAGACCGAAAGATCTGTGTCCCGGTTTTTTTTCGACTCGTTCCCAGGCTCCGCCTGGGAACGAATTGTCTTGGAGGCTCCCGCCTCCCTCTTCAGCACGCGCAGTCGGGAGCCTGAGGCGCAACGCGTCCCCAGGCGGGAGCTTGGGAACGAGGTTTACCAACATGTCGAGTCTTGCCTTGGCGGGCATGATTCAGTGACTTTGGCGGTTCGCTGAATCACATCGCAGGTTGTCGTCGAAACGATTGATGAGCTGCGATTCCAAGGCACAAATTGTCGCTTTCACAACCGCAAGCGCGTGCGTGAACAGTTGCCGGCAGACTGAGACGCGAACGAGTCGCAAGCAGCAATCGCTGTTCCTGCTGCCCAAGTATCGAAGTGCCCTGTCCCCGACTTCCCTTCCCCGATTTCCCTGCTTTCTGGGAGTGTCAGTTTGCAGCTCGCAATCGACTGTACAACAATCGTGGTTGAACAGTTCACGCTGAACCGAGACAACTGCAACCCGGTCATGCAAGTCAAGTTCTGAGTCAAGCGGTAAAGAGACTTTGTCCATGTTGGTTTTCAAGTCGCAGCAAGTAATGATCCTTAAAATTGGATTTTGGGTTTGGTTTCTTGCATTCCAAATGCCTCTCTCGGCGACTGCATCTGACAAGGAATTTGAACGTCTTGTCAAAAAAATTCAATCTGAGATAGCTTCGGATGCCTCGCTGACGAGGGAAACGTTTTTAAAGGTCAAAGCCTTGGATTTTGGCGATCGCAAGGTTGCATCGAAGTTCGCATTGGCCGTTGTGGGTTCGGAGTCCGCAATTGATTTGGTCAGTTTTTTTGCCATTCGATCAGGTGCAGTTTTTCCGGACTTTAATACGTCGCCCAGTCCTAATGAAGCTTCTCGCGAGATTGTGGCCGAGCAAATCTATCGCACTCTGGAAAGTCGACCGAAATTCCGGAATCTGTATTTACAGATGTATGCGTGGTCTGGGCGGCTCATAGACCCTTCATCACGAGACTGTTCTCGAATGGTCGAGGTTACTATCTCTGGTCTCGCTGAGGATCTTAGCTTTGGGAATTCGAATCGGTACTGGCAAAATACTTTGCGATCTCGATTGCTATGTGAATTGTTGAATGTCGAAATCCCCAGTGCTCAAGCGAACCTCAAGGCACCGCTTGAAGCATTTGTCGTTGCTTTGTTAGAGGCGAAATTTAGATCGCAACTGTGCGGTGTTCGAGTGAATGCGAATATGCGCGGTTGGAAGATACTGAGTTGCGATGCTCCAACATTTCGTAACTTCGACCTTCCTCGATTTGACTACAGGGCACCGGAAAATGTCGCGAGTGATAAAGATTTGGAAAACCGAATAAGGCGTGCATTCTTGTATCCAGGGGCCGAATAGAGCGGTTTGCTTTTATTGGCCACCCAGTAAACAAGCATGAGAACCGGTGACGGTGCACCTTCGTTCTTGCCCGGCGTATCTGGCAAAGGTCGATCTCGCTGTTGGAAAACCAATCCGCCGGGCAAATGTGGGCAGAAAAATATGGGGCAGAAAGATCTGTGTCCCGAGTTTTCGGGTGTCGTGTATTTTTCTGCCCTCCATTTTTCTGCCGAATCTCTTTTGCCAACAGCGTGACCTTCATCCCTGACACTCGGCCGGTTTCCTTCGGACGATGCCAACTCGGAATCGGAGGTGCAATCTCAGCAGCCTTCCGCCGTCGCCAGTCGTGCCTGACTTCGTAGGAAAAGCAGGAACCGTAGCCGCCTAATCTGCTGCCATTCTTTCGGTCGCCATTCAGTATTCCGCCGTCCCCGTTTGCGTTGATTCCGTGCCAGCTAAATGCCGCGTTCCCGCAATTGACGTTGAAGTTCCGAAGCAAGCATCGCAAGTTCGTCGACGCTAAGCTTCTCCAGCGGCGTTGGGGACGCTCCAAGCAAATTGACGAGTGTTTCGATCTGGCCGATTAACTTGCCCCGTGCCTCGCCCCGTGCCTCACCCCGTGCCTCGCCTTCAGCGCGTGCCTGTTCAAGTCTGGCTCGTTCGTCACGCTGGGCCTTCAGCCGCATTTCATACTGACTATGCCAGTGGGGAGTGCGTTTGATCATTTCCAGTACCTCGGCGACTTCATCAAAAACAGGGGAGCCGAACCGGTGTCGGATTTCCTGGCCCGTCATCGATTCGCCACGGCGAAACAGATACAGCCAAGCCTCCACCGGATCGACAATCCTCTCATTATCGCTCGCGACCGTGTACTTCGGCAACTCGAGGAGGTGAATTTGCAGCCCATCGGTCAGGTCCAACCGGCCATCGCGGCTGCGAAGCCGGAAATCGCTGTGAATCTCCTGCGACTGGCGAAACAGGACCGCGTTGAGCACGCAGATGCTGATCGCGGGTCGGAGTCGCGTATAGCTGTCGCCCTCGCCGATTTGGCCGACGTACATCGAGGCGGTGTAGTAGGCCAGTCGCTGCGACAACCCCGGCGGAAGGCTGGTCTGCATCTCGATGTCATACAGTCGGCCGGCCGAATCCCGTGCCGCCACATCGAGGACGGACAGCTTGTCGATCTCCGTCTGCTTACCGAGGATTGGATTGAGGATTTCGACTTCAGTGATTTCGATCTCCGGTCCCAAGATCGCGTTGAGAAAGTGCAGCGTGATGGCGGGATAGTTTGGGCTCCCAAGTAGCAACTTGAACGCGAAGTCGACGGTTGGGTCGATGCCGATAGACATGAAACTTTTGCCTAAACTGCGGAGATAGATCACATCCGCAGGTTACCGGGTAGGAACGTTCGTTGTCGACCTTGGATGCGACCGGCTTTTCGTCGTTGGTCAAGCTCGCGGTGCCTTCGGCGATTCCAATCGATCGGCGCGTGGTCGCCGATTGATCCGCGGAAGTGCGATGTTGTACCGCCACCGTTCGGAGAGCCGGTACGGGCAGGACCGCGCATAAGCTGGATGGATCTCTTACGGTGGATGGCATCATCCAGTCTTCCGATAAGCGGGGAGAGCACGCATGAGAACCGGGGACGGTGCACCTTCGTTCTTGCTGGGCAGATCTGGCAAAGGTCGATCTCGCTGTTAGAAAACCAATCCGCCAGGCAAATGTGGGCAGAAAAATTTGGGGCAGAAAGATCTGTGTCTCGAGCTTTTGTGTGTCGCGGATTTTTCTGCCCTCCATGTTTCTGCCGAATCTCCTTTGCCAACAGCGTGACCTTCAGCCCTGATACTCGATCGGTTTCCTTCGGACGATCCCAATCCAGCGACGCACTCTGAACAACGGCCCCTGTTACCAATCGTCCCCAC
>JBCCRW010000064.1:0-18815 GCA_039201055.1 Planctomycetota bacterium
GCCTTTTCGATTGCCTGGTTGACGCATTTCAAGCAGGGTCCCGTCGAAGCATTTTGGCGACGCACGACCTACAGCGGCGCCAAAGGCAAGAAGATGTGATTGAGCACGGTGGTGGCGATGAAGCCACCAAAGCTGACCAGCATCATCACCATCACCGTGGAAACGATCGCCGATTGGGGTTCGGCACCGTAGGATTCTGCGGTCCATGCGGATTGATTTGCAGCGGATTGAGTCTCCGACGCCGCGTCCTCGCGACGGCCCTCGCTCCAACGGACCCAGCCGTAAATCGCGACCGCCAACACGGCCAACAGCGGCCCGAGCCAAAGTTGCGCCAGGACCATGTCGATCCAGTAGGGTGCCGAGGGGCTGGTGAGCGTTTCGCGCAGACTGGTTTCCGAAGCGTTTAGTCGTTCGGCATTGTCACCCAAGACGCGATTCAAATCGGCAATCCCGACCGAACCCTGGCCGCGGTTGATGACCAACGCGCCGCAGCCACCGCCGCCGAGGGCGACCAGGCTGAGCGCGGCCCCGCCCATTGCCAACCCGCCGGATAACGCCGCACCGCCGCACGCGACTTGCAGCCCCATCGCCGCACCACCAAAAGCATTGATGCCGATGGCGCAACCGCCGATGGAAACCACCCCCATCGAAAACCCGCCCATCGCCAAGCCGCCGTACGCGCGGTCGCCAATCGCGATGATGCCCTTGGCGGTGCCCGGCTGGCCGGTTTGCGGATCAAAACCCAACGCCACGTCGATTACCGGCAGACCCAGAATCCTGGCCTTGGATTGATACCGTCGTTGGCCCATGGCGGCGCGTCCGTAGCGAATCCCGGCAACAAGCGGCGTGTTGGCCGGCATTGCCCCGGTGGCGTGGACAGCGGCCGGATGGACAGCGGCCGGATGGACAAATGATTGCCCCGCATCGCGAATACCCGACAAAGCCGTGTCGACTTCGCTGATCGCCTGATAACGATCATCGGGCCGTTGTTGCATCGTGCGTTCGATGACCTGATCGATCCGCGGGTCGCTGCCGATGGTTTCGCTGGGCAAGCGAAAACGTCCCATGGGAACCTCGCCAGTCAGCATTTCGTAAAGCATGACGCCCAATGAATAGATATCGGCGCGGCGGTCGACACTGCGGCCATCAAATTGCTCGGGGGCCATATAGCGCAGAGTCCCCATGCGGGCTCCGGTGGCGGTCAGCGATTGTTCGCCGGCGTCGCTGTCGACCAGCTTGGCTAATCCGAAGTCGACAATTTTGACCTTGCCGCCGTGTCCCAGCAGCACGTTTTCGGGCTTGATATCGCGATGAACGACGCCCATTTCGTGTGCGTAAGCCAATCCCTGACAAATCGACTGGGCTACCTGCAGGGCGGATGCCGGTTCCAAGGCATCCGCTTCGATGGCATCACGCAAACTGGTGCCGTCGATAAATTCCATCACGATGTAGCACAAGTCATCGGTCACGCCGCTGCCGAAAACGGTCGCGACCTGGGGATGGTCCAGCTTGGCCATCGCACGGGCTTCGCGGCGAAATCGTTCGACAAATCGTGGATCGCGTCCGAGATGAGCGGGCAGGATCTTGACCGCGACCACCCGGTCCAGATCCTCTTGGACGGCCCGATACACCGCCCCCATCCCGCCGCCGCCGATCAAATCCAAAATTCGCAATCCCGGCAGCCGGTGCCGAAGGCTGTGGACCGGCGGCATCGCGTCGCCGGCGGGGCCGAGGCCGGCGGATTTTGCTTGTCCGGCCATCTGAAACGCGCATGTCGGGCACATTCCCCCGGGCGCGTCGGCGGGAATCGGTCGTTCACATTCGGGGCATTGCGGGGACATATCGGGCGACCGAAAAAGAAAGGTGTGGGATGACGGTTTATCTCTACACGCTTTCACGGCAAAGGTTACGGCCGGGTCGGGACTTTTTTTGGCGGCCCGATACAATTGTGCCGACGCGTTGACGAGTCTATCCGCCCTTTTTTTGATTGCCGATTTCGCCCATGGCATTTCGCCTTCCCGTCGTTGCCGAGCCATCCATCCCCGAAGGAACCGCGATGAGCGGCAGCGGCCGGCTGCCCAAATGGCTCAAACAACCCATCCCTCGTGGCGCGGCGGGTTTGTCGACAAACCATTTGCTGGAAGAGTTGCGGCTGGAAACGGTTTGCGAAAATGCCAAATGCCCCAACCGCATGGAATGCTACAGCCAGCAAACGGCAACATTCATGATCTTGGGGAACGTCTGCACCCGACCTTGCGGGTTTTGCGCCGTGCGGCGGGGCCGACCGCCCGAATTGCCCGAGGCCGATGAACCGGAGCGGGTCGCCGAAGCGGCCTCGCGATTGGGATTGAAGCATGTCGTCATCACCAGCGTGACGCGTGACGATTTGCCCGACGGCGGCGCAGATCACTTTTTTCAATGCGTCGTAGCGGTGCGGGAGAAAACCGGCGCGACAACCGAGGTGCTGACACCGGATTTTGTTCAATGCAAGCCGGCACTGGACCGTGTCGTGCAAGCCAAGCCGACCGTGTTCAACCACAACATGGAAACGGTGCCGCGGATGTATCGTCGCGTCCGCGGGCCCAAGTCCGACTATTCGTGGACGCTGGATTTGTTGACCCGTGTCAAGGAATTGGACCCCGACGTCAAAACCAAAAGCGGCTTGATGTTGGGACTGGGCGAAACCCGAGACGAACTGATGGACGCGCTCGCCGATCTGCGGTCCCACGACGTCGATTTTCTGACCTTGGGGCAGTACTTGCAGCCGGGCGAAAAATACTTGCCCGTGGTGCGCTACGTTCCACCGGAGGAATTCGAAGAAATCGGCGAACTTGCCAAGTCGATGGGTTTCACCAAGGTCGCCAGCGGGCCGATGGTCCGCAGCAGCTACCACGCTCGCGACATGGCCGAGGGATAAATCACGACCTCGATGCGGCGGTTGGACGCGCGACCGGATGGCGTCTGATTATCCGCGATGGGTTGGGCGGACCCCTGAGCGACCGTGAACAGCTGATTCGGTGGAATCCCACCTTGCTGTTGTAGCCAAGCGACGACGGCCGCGGCCTGGGCGGACGTCAATTGATGCGGAGTGGTAAACGCACCCCCGTACATCGGCGACGTATCGGTGTAGCTTTCCACACCGACGCGATTGGATGTAAAACGGCTGCGCAGCGGACCGGCCAGGTTTTGCAGCATACCCTGAGCCTGCGGCAATAGGTTTGCGGTCCCCGGTGCAAAGAGTTGGTCGGAGGCAATCGTGATTCGAATGGAATCGGCATCGGCCCGCACCGGCAGTCCACCGAAGTTGGCCGTCGCCGCCAGCTGCGACAAATTCGTGTTGGGTCGGATGGCGTTGCGATCCTGCGACTGCGTCGACGCGACCATGCCGCGGACCTGGCTTTCGGCCGCCTTGGCGGCCAGTGTGGTCGACTGCAATTGGCCGGACATGCCAGCCAATTGCTCACGAAGCAGCCCGACTTCCTGTTGGAACGCCTGGGTGCGTTGTTCGCTCTGGGCAAGTTGGGTTTGCAGTTGGCGGTTGTTATCGTCCAACAATTGAACCCGCCGGCTGAGTTCGGAAATCCGTGCCTGCCCGGCGGGGACATCCGCCGGCGGGGCATTTTGCCAAACTTGTGCATTGCCCACGGTGGGTCCGCCCGCCAGATACGGATTTTGATTGCATCCCAACGCCGATACCCACGCCAACGACAACAGCAGCGCGGTGCCGGCGTGCAGGTAGAAACGGCGGTTGGGCGTGGAATTCATGCAGCCAGCACGGGGAAATCGATTTCGAAGAATCGAGCAACTTTCACTCAAGTGAAAGGGTTACTGAAACCGACGCCGCATGGGCAAGAGCGATCCGGCATCGACGAGAGCTTTCGCCAAGATCCGATAGCCGATCGGATTTAAGTGGCCGACCCCAATCCGCCCGTTGTGGAAGCCATGCGGATACTGCCCCCGCCGCGCGGAATCGGCAAGCAGCTCGGTCGCGTCGATCCATTGAATCGATTCGGGCGATGATTCGCGAACGGCGGCAAAGGCATCCGCCGATGGATCATCCCAAATCAATTTTCCCGAGACGATTGTGGGCCTTGGCGGTGCATAGACGATCCAAACCGGCACCGTGGCAATTTGGTCGAGTCGGCGAAGCTGCGTCAAAATCAGCGCAACTTGGTCGCTGGTTTGGCCAGCTTGTTTGACCGCGTTCGTTGAAGCCGCGGTCTTGGAAGTCGTTTCGGCGTCGAGCGGTCCGGGGCGAAACCGAAGTGTTCGACGCGTTCCGTCTGGATTGCGAATCAGGTGTTGGGCACCCTGAGTCACGAACGCGGGCACTTGAGCACTGAAACCCTTTAACTTGCCCTGCGTTGGCGGATCGGGTGGCGATCCATCCGCCAAATCCGGCAGGTCGACAATCAGGAACACGTGGGCGTCAACGCCCAGCTCCTTTTCGGCCCAAGGGATTTGCGCCAGCCAATCTCCGATGGCGTCCCCGCTTCGGGCCAGCGGAAAAGCGGCCACGGGAACATCGCGCGCCCGCTGGATGCTGACCCGCTCAATTTCGGCAAACCACTTTTGCTCGTCCGCCACTGCCACTCCCTCGGCCTGGCTGTCGCCCCAGATCGCGATCCGGAAAGTGCCAGCGGGGATATCGGTGACCGGGCCGGTTCGACCGGGCATCCCAAACGGGCCGACGTGAGTGGTCGCGTAGCCTTCTTGCCGCCAGCGATAGTCATAGCCCGCCGGCAGCGTGGGCACACCGCGGTTGACTTCATTGGGCAGGAACGACCGGACAAACGGTGGCGACGTGATCCCGATAATCAACGTCCCCAGTCCGATTCCGATCACCCAGCGGCGGACGATGTTTGGGGAAACGGGCATGGCGGACGGGCGTGGGGGCTGCGACGCAGCTTGGTTTTTTGGTAGCGCACGTTCGGCAGAACGTGCGTTTCAGACGCATCCGGCTTCTGGCGAAGTCCAGCTACCCGAAAATTGAGTCGCGACGGACTACTAGGCTTCGTCGGTAACCCGGACGGTGGTCATTTCGTCACCCTGCTGGATTGCGTCAACGATGTCCTGACCTTCGATGACCTTGCCGAACACGCTGTGCTTGTTGTTCAGGTGCGGTTGCGGTCCATGCGTGATAAAGAACTGCGACCCGTTCGTGTTGGGACCGGCGTTGGCCATCGACAATATGCCGGGACCATCGTGCTTCAAATCTTCGTGGAATTCGTCCTCGAACTTGTACCCGGGGCCGCCGGTGCCGGTGCCCTCGGGGCAACCACCCTGGATCATGAAGTTGGGGATGACTCGATGAAACTTCAGTCCATCGTAGAAATTCTTTTCGCACAGCGATTCAAAGTTGGCGACGGTCTTGGGGACCAAATCGGCAAACAATTCCAATCGAATGGTGCCTTTGGTCGTGTCAAACGTGGCGACTTTCATGATAGATTTTGGGGTCTGGGAGTGGATTCTTGATTAAAGAAGTTTCATTGAAACGGATTGGTTTGCGGCCCATTGCCGGCGTCTGCACCGGAGGATTCACTTCCGAAGGGGTCGCTGCCTTCGTCGGTAGCGTTTCCATCCGCTGCGTCGCCGTCGCCGACGTATGGATTCTCCTCGCCCTCGACTTCGGGATCCAAGGTGATTGGAATTTCGGTGCCATCGGGCATCACCAGAATCGCGCCTTCGAGCGGCGACGCGCCGTCGCTTTGTCGAAGGAACAATCGAGCCTCGCCGTTTTCCGCCTTCAAATCCAAGGCCATCACTGCCTCTTCATCGTGCTCGGCGTTGAATTCCACGATTTGTTGAAAATCGAACGACATTTCGGCCGATTCAATTTCGCCCAGGTTGTCCCGGATCTCGGGGCTTCGCGACATGTCATCGCGGAATTCCGATAGCAGCTCATTGCCGACGGCCTGTTTGAAGGCAGACATTCCCGAGCGAAACATCAGGTATCCGCCGCCGCAGCACACCGCGATCAGCACGAACAACACGACCAAAATCCCAACGATCCAGGGCATCGCCGAGTTTTTGGATGGCGGTGGCGGGTTGATCACCGGGGGTGCCGCATAGGGGCTGCCCGGCGGCGCATTGGGATTCGGATCAAAACTTTGGCTCATAAGATTTTCACAGGATGGCTTACATCGCGGACCCGGGTTGCTCTGATCGCCGCAGTCCAGCGGGGCCCGATCAAAGGAATGTAGTGCACGAATGTGGGGGCGGAAACCGGGGCCCAGTGTGGGCTTAACGCGGGGCCCAGCGTGGGCTTAACGCGCGGCCCAGTGTGGGCTGAAAACGCGGACCGGGGGGGCGCAGGGTCTTGCGGTGCCGCTTCACGCGGAACCGAACCAAGGTTGCGGGCTGGCCGTGCGGCCGCGATTAAGGTTGCGATTTTTGCCCAAGATGGGCATCTGCGGCGATTCATTGGGGCGAATGTTCAACCGTGGCTATCGCAGCAAAAATATTTCGATAAATTTTCTCAATAGCGGTTGTCGATTGGTCGCCGCATCCATCCACCCTCCCTCATTCAAATCGAGGCAAACGAAGTTTATGGGCAAGAGCAAGCTGGAATACATTTGGTTGGATGGATACAAACCGACCCAATCGCTACGCAGCAAGACAAAGATCGTCAGCGATTTCAGCGGCAAGTTGGAAGATGCTCCGGTTTGGTCGTTCGACGGTTCGTCCACGCAACAGGCCGAGGGCAACAGCAGTGATTGTTTGCTAAAGCCGGTCTACGTCATTAACGATCCCGATCGCAAAGGCGACGGCTATTTGGTGATGTGCGAAGTCTTGAATGCCGATGGAACGCCGCACGAGAGCAACGGCCGGGCGACGATCGACGACGACGATAACGATTTCTGGTTCGGTTTCGAACAAGAGTACGTGATCATGGACGTCGATACCGGGAAGCCGATCGGGTTCCCCGAAAATGGTTATCCCGGGCCGCAGGGGCCGTATTATTGCAGCGTCGGTGGTGGCAAGGCGGTCGGTCGCGACGTCATCGAAGAACACCTGGAAATGTGCCTGGAAGCCGGCATCAACGTCGAAGGCATCAATGCCGAAGTGATGATGGGCCAGTGGGAATTTCAGGTCTTTGCCAAGGGTGCCAAGGAAGCCGGCGACCAAATCTGGCTTGCCCGTTACCTGCTGGAGCGGACCGCCGAAAAGCATGGTTTGGCCATTGAATACCACTGCAAGCCCGTCAAGGGCGATTGGAACGGCAGCGGCATGCACGCGAACTTCTCCAACGAAGTGCTGCGGACGTGTGGCAGCAAGGAGGTCTACGAAAAGATTTGTCAGGCATTCGAACCACGCGTCAAAGAGCACATTGACGTCTACGGTGCCGACAACGACCAGCGTTTGACCGGTTTGCACGAAACGCAGCGGATCGACCAATTCAGCTACGGCGTTTCCGACCGTGGTGCGTCGATTCGAATTCCGATCGCCACCGTCGAAAACGGTTGGAAGGGATGGTTGGAAGATCGCCGTCCGGCCTCCAACGCCGATCCTTACAAGGTCGCCAGCGAAATCATTCGCACCGTCAAGAGCGCCGGCGTGACCGCGGCCGTCTAGGCCGTCCACCCCGCCTCTCTGGCCCAGGCAGACCGAAAGCAAATCCGGCTTCGTTATCGCGAGGCCGGTTTTTTTTGGCCATCACGGATTTGCTAAAATCGCGGGTCCGATGAGTAACCATGCGATCCTAATTTCGGCCACCGACGAAGACCTTCCCGGAAGCGTGCCCGTTGGCCTGGCACGCTACCGGGGATTTCGCGAGATGGCTCGGGGCGGTGGCGGTTTGTTGCGTTCGGCCGTGGATCGCGTCAGCGGACGCACCGTCGCCATCAAAACGCTTTCCGAAGAAGTCGCACACGTTCGCGAACACCGTCGGCGTTTCCTTCGCGAAGCCCGCATTACCGCTCAATTGCAACATCCCAACACGGTCCCGGTGTACGACATTGGCGATGATCCGCGTGAGGGATTGTTTTTCACGATGAAGCGGATCTCGGGCGAAAACCTATTTCAAATTTTGGTCCGAATCGCCCGAGGCGATGCGGAAACAGCCAAGCGCTATCCACCGCAGACCCGCGCGGAAATTGTCGCCGACGCCTGCCAGGCACTTGCTTATGCCCACGTTCGCGGCGTGATCCACCGTGACGTCAAACCCGAAAACATTTGGGTCGGAAACTTCGGCGAAGTCATCCTGCTGGATTGGGGCGTCGCCAAAGTATGGGGCCACGCGGACGACAATACACCGCTCCGCCACGGGCAAACGCGCCACCCCGAAGAACGCTTTGATGGCCCAGAAACGCCGAAGAATGCGGAAACGCCGAAGAATGCGGAAACGACGACGGACGCGGAAGCGAACCCTGGCTCCGGTGCAATGGAAAGTCAGCTACGAACCTTGACCGGCGGTGGCCAGCGACCGGGGACGCCGCTGTACATGTCGCCCGAACAAATCGAGGGCCATCGCACGATCGACGAACGCTCGGACATTTTCAGCGCGGGTGTGTGCTTGTACGAAGCGCTGGCGATTCGCGAACCGTTTCGTGGCCAAAGTACCGACGAAACGTTTCGCAACATCAAGACCAAGACGCCCGAACCCCCCAGCAAAAACGCTCGACAAACTCCATTGTCGGATCGTTGGGATGCGGTCGTCATGAAGGCCATTGAAAAGCATCCGGCCCGGCGCTATCAGTCGATGCGAGATTTGATCGCCGGCATCCGCGGGTGACGACGACTTAATCGTTGTTCTGTCACGACCCGATATAGCGATCCAGCCAGGCTTTGGCGCGGCCGATGTCGTCGGTGCCATCGATTAAAATCCGTCCGTCTTTGAAGAACGTCATCCGGCATTGGTCGGCGATCACCAAGCGGGTGAAAAACCGCCGCTCGATGATTTCGCCACCGCCGCCGATCCGCTCGCGAAGCCATCGTGGGTCAATTGCCGGTCGGCCGGTGATCTGGACCGAATCGCGGCCGCAAAGTTTTTCCCCCTCCTGCATCCGCCGGCCAGCGGCACCCTGCAGAAAATCAAAGCGTCGCTGACTGCAAACCGGACATTGCGCCGCGAGCTGCGGCGAGATTTCAATCTCGAGCTGCCGGCCCGACCACAAATCGACACGCGTCACCGCACGGCGGATGGCATCTCGTTTCCCCACGATCCATTTGATTGCCTCGGCCACCTGGTAGGACGCGATCACGTGCGTCGCGCTTCCCAGCACTCCAGCCGTGTCGCAGGTTTGAATGGATTCCGGTGGCGGCAGCTCGGGCACCAGGCACCGAAAACAGGGCGAAGTGGCCCCGTCAAACAGACGAAATTGCCCCGCCGTGCCAACACAGCCGCCATGCACCCACGGCTTGGCGTGCCGCACCGCCCAATCATTCAACAGCAAGCGACTTGGGAAATTGTCCGTCGCGTCAATCACCAAATCGCATTGCTCAAGCAACGATTCGATATTGTCGGGCACCACATCACGGGCCAAGGCATCGTATTGCACCTGAGCATTGATCCGCTGCAGCATTTCGGCAGCCGCTTCGACCTTGCTTCGTTCTTGGGCCGCGTCGGCCTCGGTGAACAAGCTTTGTCGTTGCAAGTTCGACGCCTGGACCACATCGCGATCGATCAAACGCAATTTGCCCACACCGGCGCGGGCCATCAATTCGGCCGCGACGCTGCCCAGCGCACCGACGCCCAGGATTGCGATGTCCGCACGGCGTAAAGCGGCCTGCCCGGCGGTTCCAATCATCGGCAACCGGACTTGGCGATCGTATCGCGAATCGTGCGAATCGTCGTTGGGAAGTGACGACGGTGTCACGGCAAATCCAATTCCCAAACGGAGCGATATTCGCCGTGCTGTTCGAAGTATTCCAACATCGCGGCATAAAATTCGTGTCCGCCCAGCGTGGCGCTGTCGCCGACGACAATCAATTGCCGCTTGGCCCGCGTCATGGCAACATTGGTGCGTCGGACTTCCGAAAGAAATCCGATTTCGCGCTGCGGATTGCTGCGGACCATCGAAATGATCACCACCTCTTTTTCGCGGCCTTGAAATCCATCCACCGTGTCGATTTCGATGTTTCGCAAATCGATCCGGTTGCGAAGCTGGCGGACCTGGGCACCATACGGCGCGATGATCGCGATTTGGTCCGAATCGACTCCCGCGTCCAGCAATTCACCGACTCGGGTGACGACGACGTTGGCTTCCTTGGGATTGAATTTGCTGAGTCCCTCGGATTCCAGCTGTTCGTCAAATTCGGCGCCCGCAGTGTCGATCATTTCCAGCACGCACTGGCTTCGCGGTGTCGTGGCGACGCCGGGCAAATCGCACAGCCGCCGGTCGCGGACCGAGGCGTCGGCGACCAGGGAACCGTCGTAAAAATGGTCCGACGAAAACCGCATGATGTCCTGGTGCATCCGGTATTGAACACTCAAGCGTCGATACACACGATCGCCTTCGCGATCGACCAGTCGTTGCATCAGAGATTCGGACAGGCCGGCTTTGGCCGCGCGGTCGCTGATCACCGTCGGCGGCAATTGTAGATGGTCACCGGCCAACACCAGCCGTTTGGCCCGCAGCACGGCTTGCCAAACGCCCGGCAGCGTGCATTGACAGGCTTCATCGATGGCGACCAGATCGAACATGCGGTCGCCCAGCAAATCGTCGTCCAGCGTGGTCGTCGTGCACAGCACGTCGGCCGAGTCCAGGACGCCCTGGATGATGGACCGTTCCAGGGCGCGAATCTGGCCACGCAATTTTCCCGCCTCGGCATACAGTTGTCCGCGTCGTCGACGGCCATCGTTGCTGCGGTAATCCTTGGACGCGGCGCGGATCAAGTACTCCAGTTCACGCCGCATGTCGTCAAGCACTTCCTGGGATCGATCGTCCAAGACACGCTGGTCCAGCGTGTGGTCGCGAAGGCTTTCGAAGACGCGTGCGGGATGACCGATGCGAACCACGTCGGGAAGCATGCGGGCCAGTTTTTCAAGCAAGTTGTCGACGCCGGTGTTGCTGGGCGCGCACGCCAACACCCGCTGGCCACGCCGTACCGATTGGTAAATGATCTCGGCCAGCGTGGTTGTTTTTCCGGTACCCGGCGGCCCGTGCAGCACCGCCAAATCGGGGCTGGCCAAGGCGAACTGCACCGCGTCCATTTGCGGCGGGTTCAAATTTTGCAGGCTTTCGATTGACGGCGGATTCGAACTTGCCTCGCGAATCGGCAATCGACCCATCACGCGGTCACGCAAGGTCGCAACGCTGCCGGTGGCACTGCGCATTTGTGCCATCGCGGCTTCCTGTCGTCGCCGCGTCGTTTCGTCCGGCGACAGGTCGATCCGGTGTCGATCGCCGCTGGGAAAAACCTCCGTCGCGACTTGAATCAAATGGCTTTTTCGTCGGCTGACAACGCCGGTGATGCCCGTGTCGCTTTCATCACGGTCGTCGGATATGACAACGGGGCTGCCGACCTTCAAGCGGTTCATCGGTAGCGCCGTGTGTCCGGGTTTGACAAAGTCCAATAGGAACCGTCCACCCAGCCCGGTCGAATGGTCGTTTAAGTGCATTCGCAGCAGCGTTTCGCCGCGTCGTTCGGCTTTATCGCGTGAAGCCGCTTGCCGCCGCGCGGCCAAGCGATCGCGTTCGGCATCGCCCTCCCATTTCAGCCATTGGGATTGGGCATCGAAGTACGCGTTAAGCTGATCGGGGTGGGGAAGCGAATCGGACCCGGACGAAGGTTTATTCCCCACCGCCCAATCCGTAATCTTTAATTTTTTTGTGAAGCGTGTTGCGATTCATGCCCAATCGAGCGGCGGCCTTGGTTTGGACGCCCCCGCACGACTTGAGTACCTGGGTGATCAATTCTTTTTCAATGCGATCGATTACCTTTGAATGGACATTTTCCAAGCCACCGCTTTCGGCCATGCCACGCGAAATCGTCTTTCGAATCATCGCATCGTACGAATGATCCTCGGACGATTCGTCGCCCGTGGGCGCCGCACCGGTTAAACAAGCCGGCAAGGTATCCAGCGTCAATTCATCGGTCTCGCTCATCACGACGGCACGTTCGATGTAATTTTGCAATTCGCGAACGTTGCCCGGCCAAGCGTAATCCTGCAACGCCTCCAGCGTGCCTGGGCCCAAATGCACGACATACCGATCGTTGACTTCGTTGTAGTGATCCAAAAAGTGGTGCACCAACGCGGGAATGTCCTCGCGGCGTCGACGTAGCGGCGGGATCTCAACGGGGACGACGTTCAAACGCCAATACAGATCTTCGCGGAAGTTTTCACGTTTGACTTCACGCATCAAGTCACGGTTGCTGGCCGCGACGACTCGGGCATCGGTCTTCAAGGTGCCGGTATCGCCGACCCGCTGAAATTCTTTTTCCTGCAGGACCCGCAGTAGTTTGACTTGTAGCGTTAGCGACGTGCTGTTGATTTCGTCCAAAAAGATCGTGCCACCGTTGGCCGCTTCAAAGCGTCCGGTGCGATTGGCAACCGCGCCGGTGAAGGCACCGCGAACATGGCCGAACAATTCGCTTTCGAGCAGGCTTTCGGACAACGCACCGCAATTGACACGCACGAACGGTCCGCCGCTGCGATGGCTGAGCTGATGGATGGCGGTGGCAATCAGCTCCTTTCCCACGCCCGTTTCGCCCAATATCAACACGGACGCATTGCTGGCGGCAACCCGCTGGGTGATTCGGAACACCTCGTTCATCGCCGGCGAACTGCCGATGATCCCAGCGATGGATGGGCCGCTGGAAGGAACACCAGCCAGATTGGATTGGATTCTCAAAACGGACATCGTCTTGGCTTAGCCCACAAAAACGCGGAGCCAGGAAAATACCCAGCGTAGAGCTTTTTGGGTAGTCACGAACCCGCGACGGGTGAACCCAAAACACGTGGTCCCGAGACACGCCGCTCAAAATCACCTCGGTCGACCGGGCTGAGCGGCGGCAAATGGCGCTGGCGATTGACGTCATCCAAAATCGGCTGCCACGCCGAAGGGGTTTTGGGAAATGGAATCCGACGAATGATCCACTCGTTTCGCTTGTCGACGATGGGAGCCATCGGTTCCCGCGACCTGTCGGCGTACAAATCCAGCGTATCGCCGATGGCCGGTTCGTCAAAAAAAACAATGGGCACGCGCGAAGTGATCGACGTGCGGCGAACTTCATCGACCAATTCCACGGGAGGGCGGTCGGCAAGTTGTCGCTTCGAAACGATCATCCGCAGATCGCCGCCACGAACCAATTGTCGCCGCAATTGCGCGACCGAAGAAACCGATTCGATTCGATAGCCCAGCGGTTCGAGCGTGGTTTCGATGTAACGCAGAATTTCGGGACGCGTTTCCACGACGATGACGGTCGGCAATTCATCCAGCCGCATCATCTCGGCCCACGTGCGTTTGACGAACGATCGGTTCTTGAAGGGCACGCCCGCCCAATGCTCGTCGATCGCGGCGGCCGCCTCGTAGCGGATCCAGACTTCGGGATGCTGGGTCAGCTGCGTCATGGTCGACAGGAAGGCTGGCGGCACCGAGATCGGCTCGGTGCCCTGTATCAGCATCGCGCCGACGTGGGTCAGGCCCAACAAAGCCGCCGGGTCATCGACGTCCAAGGCAAGCTGGACACAGGCGGACCAGAATTCCAAATCGGCGTTTCGCGGATGCGCCCGCAACCACCGCTGGACGGCTTCGTCGGCCGATTCGCCGCTGCCCCAATCCAAATCCGAGACCACTCGATAACCGGCATCACTGACCGCCCAAGCCAATTGCGAAGCTTCACCATTGGCGACGCGAAACCACAACGCGGCGACGTCGACGGCATCGCGATACCCCGCAAGCACGGGACCGACACGCGCGGTCTTGAAGACGGATTGATCATCCAAATACCAAACACGCTGCGATGTGCCGCCGTTATCAATGGTGGCCAGGTTGTCGTGCGCGTTTTGCCAACGCAATTGCAGGGCGGCGACAAGATCCGAACTCGGCGTATTCAAATTGCCAAGAATTGAACGTGCCGCCGCACGTTCGACCACGCTGGCATCGGCATCCAAGACGCGAAGACCCTGGGCCGCACGAGCGACCATGGCCGCATCGCCGTAGGCGATCGCGCTGCGGAGCGCCGTCGGAGTGCTCGGTTCGATTCTGGCGGCAATCGCCAGAGCGCCCGGTGGCAACGCACTCTGCGGCTGAAAAAAACGATTCACGATCGCGACGCTGCCGGCGGTCCCGGCTTGGATCAAATTGCCGATCACAATCGCGTTGTTCAATCCACCCGGCTGTTCCAGTTGGTCGATCCAGCGATTTATCTTTGCCGGCTGGGTCCGCGTCGTCTTGATCGCTTCGGCTAGTTTCGCAAGCACCTGCTTGGCTTGGGCACCAACCCGAGGACTGGTCGCCAGTCCGACTCGTGACGCCGGGTTGATCGCGGCGGCGACGGCGGCCAGCTGCTCAGGTGATTTGGAAAGATCGATTTGTCGCAACTGCGCATCAGCGAATTCGTGCCGATCGATGCGGTACAGCGAATCGATCACCTCGGCGCGGCGGACGTCGTTTTGGCCGGCCACGGACAGCAATTGACGAGCGAAGCCGTCGATGCGTTGTTTGTTGGGATCGGGAATCTCGATCAATTCCCGCAGCGCCGGAGCATCCGGTTCGGGGGCAAACGCGTCGTCGCCCAACAATTCGGCCAAGCGATCCTCGCGCTCGAACAAATCGGTCAATTCCATGCCCGACTGCACCCGTTGGGCGGCAGCCGATGATGCGAAACACACCAGCAATGCCCCCACGCAGCCGAGCATTCGAAAACGAGGAAGCGTCAAAGCGAGGGCGGAACGCGGCGTGTTGGAGGGATTCATAGGATTTGGGATCTTCGCCAAGTCAAAACGCTGGACCGATTCGCGTCACTGCGGAACAAATTCGGCCTTCATGAAACGAATTGTAATCGAGCAAGCTGCAAGCTGGCTTTTCTGGCCATTTCCGAGATCCCTACGGACGATCCCTTAGCTGGGCCTCCAGATGGTCGATGTATTGGTCCGGCACGATCAAGTCCCTCGCCTCGGCGTTTTCGATTCGGCTCAGCACGCGTTTTCGGTATGCGTTGTAATACTCGATCGCATCCTCGCGGTCATTCAACTTCTCGACGGGAACTTCAGGCACTTTGCCGGCTCGAATGCGACTTAGCAGTTTTGCGTCGGCCTTCCTCGCCTCGGCGATGATCTCGGGGACCTTGCCGGTATCAACGCCGGGAGTCAATTCAACATTCCGCGGCGCGGTATCAAGAATGCCGAATTCCGCGCTTCCACCGCCCGCGTTTCGAACCGGAACGCCCTGATGGACCGACGCACCCGAATCGCTCAACACGCCGCTCCGCATGGGCGAGGTCAGCGACCAGCCCAGCAGCAGAAGCGACGCGGCGATGCTCATTCGAATCAACCACGGCACATGACCCAAAGACGAACCGCCCCCGGTTGATTTTTCGGTGGGCAGGTCGTAGCGGGAAAGCGTTTCGATTTGCTTTTCAATGCCGGGCATTATTCGACCAATATCGTGGGAAGGTTGTTCGCAATTTCGCGAAAGATCTGCACCAATTCAGCACCGGTGGTCGCATGGTAGTGCTTGCCGCCACCGATTTCGGCGACCGTTCGCATCAGGTTCTGGTCGGCGCCGGACCCGAACGTAACCGTGTGGATCGTCAATCGATATTGTGACGCCAAGGTTGCGGCGACATCATCGGGGCGAATGCCTTGGTTGTGAATTCCGTCAGTCATCACCACCATCGTTTTGGCGGCGAATGGACGCGCGGCCGAATCGATCAACGTTTCGATGCCCTCCTGCATCCCTTGTCCGATGGCCGTCATGCCCGTGGGATTCAAGGTGTCGATTTCCTCTTTCACGATGTCGTAATCCGACTGCAGGTACACATCCAGCGAACCACTGGAGGCATAGCTGGCGACGGAAACCTGCTCCTCTTGCACGGTGTCATCCAACACGTCAACGAAAGCGTCAACCGCACCGACAAGGCTTTCCCAAAGTGTCAGCGGTGTGGGGCCAAGTTGATGGAAATCGGCATAGGCCCATTTTTCATAGTCGTTCCAATCGTTGCCCGGCGTGGTGCGAAACGAACTGGTGCCGACCTGTTCGACCAACCCTTCGTCGACACCGGCCAACAACGCCGCCCAGGTCCACGGCGAACTTCCCTGCGGCCACTGGATATCCAAAGCATCCATCGAACCGCTGCGATCGAGCACCAATGAGATATCCCGGTCGACCTGCATCGCAACGGCGCTTGTGTTGGCTTCGAAATCATCCAAGCCCATGATGCCGGGAATCACGAGGTTAACTTTGCCCGACAGGGAACCGGCATTACGGCGGCCATGAACACGAAAGGCGCTGGCGAACCCGGCACCCGATTCGACTTGCGAAGTCGGCACCTTGGTAAACAAATACCGAGTCCCGTCGCCGCCGGGTTGGTTGGTGATGCCGAATTCCATTTCGCCCGCACCGTCATTGGTCCGCAAGAGCAGCGGGCTGCCATTGACTTGATTTAGCGCGGCAGTAATCCGAGCGGCCTCTTTGGCATCGCTGACCGATTGCGATTCGCTAAAGGTTCGTCCGCCGGCGCGAGCCGCCGCGTCGGTGGCGACGATCAATTCCGTTCGTGCCAGTTGCATTTGCGCCGAATTGATGCAAAAGGCGGCGAGGATGGCCAGCACCGGCAGCAGCACCGCCATCAGGCTGAATACGCTGCCGCGACGTCCGGCGGCTGGGCCGGCGATCGAAAGTTGTTGAAAGGATTTCATGATGTCGCACTCACTGTTCATAGAAGCCCGCGTATCGTTCGGTGCGCATTTGCGCCTTCGATTCGAGGGTGTCATTGGGAAGGAACATGGGGGTAAAAAGGGCCACCTCGTGCAAATCAACGTTGACGGTCACTTCGACGGTTTCCGTTGCATCATCAAGATTTTGGACTTCGATCGTATAACCACTGCCCAACATCGAACTCATGATTCCCTCGGCCTCGGCGATCGCCTCACCGGTCGTTGCACCGGGGACCATTGCCTTGCGGGCCGCGAAGTACGCCGCGTCCATCGCCAAGTTGCGAACCATATTCAATCGTGCGAATTCGATGCACGCGAAAATCATTACAAACAAAATGTTGGCGATGATTGCGAATTCCACCAGCGTTGCGCCATCACGGCTGCCACGACGTCGCCGACGTTTTCGCTTTTGGGAACCCAATGAATCAATCATTTTCGTACTCCTTGCGCATCGTCACGCTCGCGGAAACATTCATCCCGGCGAACAGCCAAGATGGCGAAATCAAATTCCCCGCGGTCGGAACGGTCACCGTGATGGTGATATGTTCCAGCGTTTCGGCGGTGTCATAGCTGGGATTACTAATGGCCACCGCTCCACTGCCGTGTGCGATCCCGCGTGCGTTTAAAAATTCTGTGACCCGCGCGGTCGCCGTGGCGTTGGTGCCATCCTGTTGGACGCCTTCGCGAGCCCCCTCGTACGCGGCCAGCATGGCGCCTTCCCGCAAAAAGATGACCGAACAAAGATCCATCGTTCCCAGGGTCAGGGCGACCAGCGCTGGAAGAATGATGGCAAATTCGACCGCGGCAACACCGCGGGGGGCATCAGATCGGCGGCGGGAACGTAACATAGGTTTGGCTTCCAAAGACGGACATCTTTCCACTGGAAACCTAGGTCAAGTTCCTACCCCATGCGTTGGAAAATCGCGGTGTTTTTTCCCGAACTTCTTCCGCATTACTTCGTGGCGGAGTACCGATAGCGACGATCCGCACGTGACCAAAAACCGGCGACATTCCACGCTGCCAGACGTTGTGCTAAGGCGTCGCGAAGATCGCCACTGGAAATCGTCGAATTCGAAACTAGGTCAACCGAATCCGCGAGCGCCGCCGAAAAGACCTCATCATCGGAGCCATCCCACCCCTGACCAAGCAAGCAAACCGGTTGATGATCCATTTCGGACACCGTTTCGGTCAACCGTTCCTCGTTACGAATCGCTGTTGTCAAATACAACATCACGGCCGAACAAAAACGATCAAAGTCGGGCATCGACTGATACGCTAAATCTACCAGCCGATCCAGGTGGTTCAATTCTTGGTCGTTTCGTTTTCGGTATTCGATGACGCTGCCGCGATCCAAAATCACCTCCGCGGCTCGCCCCACACCAAATAAGGAATGGGCGATGCCGGTGCTGTGCATCGGGTCCAAGGTCGCGATGGATGCGGGAAGCTGGATCACCCGCCGATGGTGCGAAAATTCGAAACGCCGTTGGATTTGCCGGACCGGCGACCATCCCGGCGAAAGCGGATGCGGCACGGCGTCGCGAAGCATCCGGGCAATCGACGGGAAATCATTCACGCGGGGTTGTTGGTCACCCCGTCCGACGATGCCCACGCTGGTGCAATCGTCACTCATCCGCAGCATCCACATCCAGCCTTGATCGCCCAACAAGTGGTGTTGAGCCGACGCATCGCCGTCGAAGGGGTCCAATTCATCCGACCAGCGTGGAATTCCACGCAAATGAATCGCGCGTCCACAAGTCTGCGTGCGGAACCGTCGCTCCGGTGCGTTTTCCAGTTTCGCGATCACGCCCGCCGCTCCGGATGCATCGATCAGCCATTCACAGGAAAGATCGGTGGTGGATGCATCGGTTTCCTTTTTTAGCACCAACCGAATCCTGGCGTCGCGGGTTGCACTGGATCGTTCGATGTCGCTCAAGGTGAATCCGGCGGCCATCACCGCGCCCCGGTTTTCGGCTTCCTGTGCCAACAACGC
>JBCCRW010000065.1:0-18772 GCA_039201055.1 Planctomycetota bacterium
GCATCAATGTGCCGTGCCCGTGCAACAGCTTGGCCGACAGCGAACGGGCCACCAACATGGAAAGCAGCAAGCCCGCCAGAAAACTGAGTAAACCCAGTTCCTGGTCATACGGCGAATACTTTTGCGACGCTTGCGGTGCCCAGGACAGCACCCACTGAAACGCCAATCCGAAAACGATCGCACTCATCACACTCATTCCGAAACACGACCAGCGGTAGACGATCCGAAGAACGCCCGCCGACCGGGATCGTGTCCGCCGATTCCACTTAAGGATCGGCAAGACGCACAAAAAAATGGAAACGCCTGAGCCAATCCAAAACGTCCGCTCGCTTCCGCAAACGACCCCCAAGCCCAGCACATCAAAAAACACCGTGTCCGGCTGCGCCTGTTTTGATTCCATTTCCAGCCAAGTATCGGACTCCGGTGCATCTAAAAGTTCGATCAACGAATGTAGATGATTGCCATAGTGTTGCAGCGTCCGGTCGCTAACCCGCTCGGGTGTATCCGATGGTTGGTGGTAGTGGTTGGCGCCGCCGATTAACGCAAAATTGAAGCCCGGGATACCCATTTCGCCGTTCCAAACATCAAAGTCGGTGGCATTGGGCAGCATGCGGTACACCGTCACGGCCAGCGACGATGTGACTTGGGGAAACGCCAGCCCGTCCAGGGCTTCGCGGGTTCGAATGCCGTTGTTGGGACCCGTTTCGAACATCACCGCCGGCCCGCGATTGCCGCGGGCGTCCATGTTGATCACGAAAGCGGGGCGGGCGGTCGGCAGCGGGTCCAATCGGGCGATCGACTTTGCCCCCAGCAGACCGTATTCCTCACCGTCGGTGAACCAAAAATGGACGGTGCGCCGCGGTGGCGACTGAGCCAAAACTCGCAGCATTTCAACCATGGCCATGCACGGCATGGCGGCATCCCCCGCGCCGGGACCAAAGCGGCACGAATCGTGATGCGATGCGACCCAAAGCGGCGCCAGGTCGGCTTCGGAACCTTGGACCGAGACCAGTAGATTGACCAACCGGTGCGCTTGCCCGTCCGCCCAAAGGTCCGGGACCCAAGCCGAGCGATGGGTGTCGTACCAAGTGATCGCATCGTCCGGCCACGTGGTTTCGATCCGCTGGGTTGTATGGCCAAGCGAATCGATCATGGATTCCAGACGCTCCAGAGCGGCCATCGCGCCGGGCGTTCCCGTCGAATGCACCTGAGCAGGTTGGCCCAGGAATTCGTCCATCGCCCGCCGCATTCGACCCGCCGAGACGACGTCGGGTGGGGCGCCTGTGGGCAGCGGTCGAGGTCCGCGATACAGGACGCAAGCCGCCGTGATTGCGACAAGCAGGATCAGCGTTGCGGTGACCAGCGGGGTGACAATCGCGCGTTCGGTTCGCGGCCGGCTAATAGGCCTTGGCGAAGATGGCTTTTTTTTCGACCGGTTTGCCGCTGAAGAAACAGGTTCCCGGCGTGTCATTGTTGTCCCGAGGGATGCAGCGAATGGTGACTTTCAATTCCTTTAGCAGCGGATCGATTTCATCTTCATCGGCAAAGTACGCGTGCGCGAAACCACCATCGATCGCGTCGTCGTTCTGCGTCGTGAAGTAATCGCGAAACGCATCGACGCTGGAAATCTCAACCGTGTTGTCCGAGCGCATTTTCGCCGCTCGGTCGAACAAGCCTTGCTGCATTTGGCCGAGTGTGTTGATGACCGTCGCCACGCATTCGTCGCGCGACAGCGGCTTGCTGCCGGGCTGGTCGCGCCGCGCAAAGAACACCGAATTCTTATCGATATCCTTGGGGCCAATTTCCAAGCGAATCGGAACTCCGCGTTTCACGTGATGCCATTTCTTTTCGCCACCGCGAATGTCGCGATTATCGATGTCGATGCGAAGCGGCGCGTCCTCATAACGATCGGCCAGCAATTCATCACGCAACGCGTGGACGTATTCCAAGACACGCGATCGTTCTTCGTCGTTGCGATAAATCGGCAACAGAACAATTTGTGCGGGCGCGAGTTTGGGCGGCAACACCAAGCCGTCATCATCGCTGTGCGTCATGATCAGCGCGCCGACCAAACGCGTTGAAACGCCCCACGACGTCGTCCACGCGAATTGGCGACTGCCGTCTTCGGCTTGAAATTGGATGTCCTGGGCCTTGGAAAAGTTCTGACCCAGGAAATGACTCGTGCCCGCCTGCAAAGCTTTGCCGTCCTGCATCATCGCTTCGATTGACAGCGTTTCGATCGCCCCGGGAAATCGTTCCTTGGCCGTCTTGGATCCAATCACCACCGGCATCGCCATCCAGTTTTCCGCGAAGTCGGCATAGACATTGATCATCTGCTCGGTTTCTTGGATCGCTTCTTCGGCGGTCGCGTGCACGGTGTGGCCTTCTTGCCAAAGAAATTCGGCGGTTCGCAAAAACATCCGCGTTCGCATTTCCCAGCGAACGACGTTGGCCCATTGATTGATCAAGATCGGCAGGTCTCGATGGCTTTGCACCCATTTGGCATAGGTCGCACCAATAATGGTCTCGCTGGTGGGACGCACGACCAGCGGTTCTTCCAGTTTGCCCGCCGGTCTCAATCCGCCTTCGCCATCGGATTCCAAGCGGTGGTGCGTGACGACGGCGCATTCCTTGGCGAAGCCCTCGACGTGCTCGGCCTCCTTTTCCAAAAAACTCTTTGGGATAAACAGCGGGAAATAGGCATTCTGGTGACCGGTGGCTTTGAACATATCGTCCAGCGCACGCTGCATGTTTTCCCACAGCTGATAGCCCCAGGGTTTGATCACCATGCAGCCACGGACGGGGCTATTTTCAGCCAAATCGGCAGCCCGCACGACCTGCTGGTACCATTCGGGATAATCTTCTTGGCGGGTCGGCGAGATCGCGTTCTTGGGAGCTTTGGCCATCGAAAGGGGCAAATCGTCAAAAAGTGGAATGCTTCAAAAAAGTGGAATGCTTCAAAGCGTTGGAATGATTCAGGGACGCGGTATGTTACCCGTCGGCGGTGTGGCCAAAAAAGGTGCCGCCAAAATAGGAGATCAGCGTGTCTTGGGCGGCTGGCGAGTGCTTTCAAGACTCGGCCAGCGGTTAAACTGACGCTTCGTTCCGATTGAAAATCTGGGTAGTCGTTGTTCGCCAGAACGTAGCCGCTGTTCGCAAGAACACGGAAGCGACCTGGATTTCCGGCTTCTGGCGAAGTCCAGCTACCTGCAGGTTCCCTCGCCTAACACCGCGGCCGCTCCCCTCCTCCGCCCCTGGATCGCCATGTCCGTTGCCAGCCACCAAGCCGCCGCCGATCGCGCCGCTTCGACTCGTGAATGTAAGCCGCAGGTGTTGGCGAGTACGTTTTTGGAATTGCGCGCCAAATTGTTGGAGGTTGCGGCGGGCTTCGATCGACTCGATCTTGCCGATGGAAGTTTGGATGACGACGGTGCCAAACAGCTTGCTGATCTTCGCGCGGCGACCGAAATTTTGCTGGACGATTGCGGCGACGCCCAGCGAGCGGCGAGGTTACAAAAATTGTTCAGCCGGCCCTATGATCCGCAATGGCGGGAAGTCTACGGGCTGTAATCTCAAGACTAACCAGCTTCAGGTTGGCGACTTCAATCTTGCCGCGACCACTTCGCCAAACCGCACAAAAACATGCCGCCGAAAATCGTTGACAGCGATTCGGCAAGCGTCCACCACAGTGGCATTTGGCTTTGCCATGCCGTGCTTGCCTGGGCGACGCCAAACGCGGCGGCCGCGTAGCCAAGCAGTCGGACATGATGCGAATTGAATTCGCGTTGAAACGAGAGCCCCACAAACGCGACTCCGACCATGCCGTACAGCAGCGAGAGGTGACGGGCCAGGTATTCGGCAAGGCTCGAGTCGGGAAATTCCATGCCCATGACCTCCGACGCGTCCACCATCCAGCGTGTTGGCATCCAAGCGGCAAGAAATGCGGTCAGCGTCAGCAATCCGATCCAGCGAATAATGCGTCGCACGCGGACAAAACGAGGCGAATCCGAGCTCGCTGCGGTCAACGTTGTTTCGATCTTATCCACGGAAGTTCCAGACACGAGTGCATCGACGCGGTGCTACGATACGGGCGACGGTAATGCGGCAATTCGAACCCATCCCTCGAGCATCCATCATGAACGACCCGAGTGCATCCGACGACTCGACAACGCCATCCCTATCTTTGGCCGATGCCGGTATCGAAGTGCCGCCCGGGCGCGACGTCGCGATTCTCGCGGGTGGCTGTTTTTGGTGCACCGAGGCCGTGTTTGAAAACATGAAGGGCGTGGATGAAGTGGTTTCCGGATACATCGGCGGCACCGTCGAAAACCCGAGTTACGAAGCCGTTTGTAGCGGGCAGACCGGCCATGCCGAAGCGGTGAAGATCATTTTCGATCCGGACGTCGTCTCGTTCGCGGACCTGTTGCAGGTTTTCTTTGGCACCCACGACCCCACCACGCTGAACCGGCAAGGTGCCGACTCGGGCACGCAGTATCGCAGCGCGATCTTTCCGGTGTCGCCGGCCCAGCAAGCATTGGCGGAGCAGTACATCGATCAACTCAATCGCGAGGGGCGTTTTCGCAGTAAAATCGTGACGTCGATCGAAGCATTATCGCGTTTTTACGCTGCCGAAAGCTATCACCAGGGCTACTTTCGCCTGAATCCGGGACAGGGCTACTGCCGTGCGGTGGTTGGACCCAAAGTCGAAAAATTCAAGCAGAATTTTGGCCAGCAGTTTATGAAGTCGTAGAGATGACCGTGCGGCCCGCATTGGTTTCGTCACATCGGGAGGATTTCGAATGTTGTTTCGCGTTTTGGGCGTCGCCATCATCATGGTTGGGCCATGGTCGTTGAGCGTGAATGCTCAACAGACGCTGCCGACAACGGTTCAGCTTCCATCGTTTTCTTTTTTCTCGTATTCCGGCAGCGCGCTGGTACCCGATTCCGGCGGCGCGTATTTGGGTGGCGTTGGCCGCTCGCAAATGGGTTCCGCGACCACCGGTTTTGGGCCATTCCGAAATCGGGCATTCGGTGTTTCGGCGTCCAGTTCGCATCTCTCGGTCCATGCTCAAATCATTGACTTGGAAGAAATGGACCGGCGACTCCTGGCGACGCCGACCCGCAGCAACGCACGTAGTGATCCGCGCAGTCATCGACGCGGCACCCGCTTGAGATGGACTCCGTCGCTCAGTTCACGTCCAACCGCACTTGTGCAATCGCGTTTTTTGTCTCCGCCCCAACCGGATCTGGATCGCGAGGGCAAGGCTTTGGTCCGTTTGGCGCGGAAAAAGCTGAGCCAAAAAAACTATCGAGGAGCGGCGATCGCGTACGAAATGGCGATTGAAAAGCTCAGTCCGGAGCTTCAAAAGCTAGCGATTTTAGAGTTCCGGCAAAAATTTGGTTTGTCATCCCGGAGCGGTTCGGGGAAGTAGTCGCCTGACTGCCTTGCCTTTTGAAGCCGGCCTTCGCCAGAAGCCGGATCTTGCACCTCGTAGCTGGTCTTCGCCAGAAGCCGGATCTTGCATCTCGTAGCTGGCCTTCGCCAGAAGCCGGACAACCGTTCCGCGTTCTGGCGAACGTCGGCTACCCATTCCGCGTTCTGGCGAACATCGGCTACCCGTTCCGCGTTCTGGCGAACATCGGCTACCCATTCCGCGTTCTGGCGAACATCGGCTACCGTTCCGCGTTCTGGCGAACATCGGCTACCCGTTCCGCGATCTGGCGAACGTCGGCTACCCATTCCGCGTTCTGGCGAACATCGGCTACCCATTCCGCGTTCTGGCGAACGTCGGCTACCCGTTCCGCGTTCTGGCGAACATCGGCTACCCGAATTGATCAGCGTAGTGGCGCTTTCGACTCGTCTTCGTTTCGGCGAGCCATTGAATCTCGAATGTTCTCGTTGCCCATAACCAATTCCGCCAACTCCTGCCACTGGCTGTCGTCCGGGGTCACCGAGTCGCACAACACTTGAGCGTCTTCCCAATCGGCTTCATCCGAAATGGAAAATCGCAAGTCGCGGCGATCCAGCTTGCTGGGCAACGGCACGAATTTCAGGTGGTATGCACCCGGCGCCGTGCTCATGCAATCCAGGAGCGATTGCCCGGGTTGATCAACCAAACGATCCGCGTTTCGACGCAGACGGCGGACGGCGTCAGCGTGGCACACCTCGCCGGCCAACCCAATGTCCTCGACACGTGAACCTTCGGTTTCCACCGAAGCAAAGCCGACATAGTCGCTGGTCGCCGACAAGGTTTGGGCCAGCAATTGGTCAACCAATTCGGGATCGACAAAGGGCCGATTGGCGGGAACATAAACCAACCATTCCGCGTTGGAATCATCGGCTGCGGCCGCCAGACGTTCACAAAGGTGACCCGTTGGCAGGGCGATCGAACGCACGCCCGCAAGGCCCGAGGTCAAAACATGCGTTGGGACGTTGGAACCCACGATGTAAACATCGTCAAGCAATTCGCAATCGGACAAACGACGGGCCATTCGCAAAAACAACGGCCGACTGTGAATCGAACGCAGCCCGTAGGGTTGATGCCCGTACATCGCGGATCGTTGACAGCTAAAGTCGCCCAGATCGATAACAGCGACGACAGGTTTGCTAGCATTCATCGGGTATCTCCTTATCCATCCCAAGCAAATCGGCCCGCCCATCACGCCGACCAACTCTATGCTCATTGTGGCGCTTCTGATAATTGCCGGTAAAGCTCAAAAACATCCCTGCACACTCAATTCTTGCTAATTGTTCCGCCCTTCTTGTGAATCTTTAAGCCCATCGTGTGAATCACTAAGCCCATCGTGTTCATCTTGGGGCCGGATGGGTAATCGCCGTATCCCTGGAACCGCAAATCTGCGACACGTGCATGCTGTTGTCACGGCCGTCGGCATCTTTGGAGATTCGCAACTTGACCTGGATCGTCCCCATGATTTCATGCCTCGCCACCGGCGCTGTCTTTGTGTCCGGTCCCGGCTACCGGCAATCAGCGCAGCGTTTTTATTTTCTGGTGTTGCTGTTGGTGATGGGGTTCACTGCCGTCACCGTCATGGGGTGCCGTGAATGCTGGTTGATCCACACGACAACCCTGGGAATCATGGTCGTGGCCGCTTTCTGCGTTCCCACCGCGACTCAATTCCCCGAAAACCCAATCGACCATGAATTCGACAACGCCCGCGGCTTCGACGATCCCTGAGCGAGAAGCCGCTGATTGCCGAGTTCAAGTGCAGCCGGGCGGGCCGGTTTGTGGCGGCGTCCGCGTGCCCGGCAGCAAAAGTCTGACCAACCGTGCGTTGGTTTTGGCGGCGCTGGCCAGTGGGCCCAGTGTGTTGCGTGGGGCTTTGCACAGCGAAGACACCGAGGTGATGATCGCTTCGCTACGGCAGATTGGAATCGCGATTGACGTGCGAGAGGGTGGGCAGACCTTGGCGGTCGACCCCACGTCGCGGCGCGACGTTTCCCCATCGGATCATCCCCCCGCCCAAGCAACCGACTTGTTCATCGGCAACAGCGGCACAACGGTGCGGTTTTTAAGTTCCGCGTTGTCGGTCATCGGTGGCCACTATCGTTTACACGGCGTGCCCAGGATGCACGATCGGCCCATCGGTGATCTGGTCGACGCAATTCGCGGAATCTTGATCGGCACGATTGAAACGCGGTCGCCGGGTGGTTGCCCGCCGGTGGTTTTGAACAGCCAAGGTTGGAACGATGACCCGATCGAGGTGGCCGGCAATGTCAGTAGCCAGTATTTGAGCGGCTTGATGATGGCATCGGGATTCCGCCGGCCGGTGGACAACCTTGGTAGCGAAGAAGCCAGAAGCAAAATCACGGAAGTCAACAGCGAAACCAAGAAAGATCGGACGCGAACGATCCAAGTCCGCGGCGAACTGGTCAGCCGCCCGTACGTCGCCATGACCGCCGCGGTCATGGCATCATTTGGGGTCACTGCCAAAATCAGCGACAGCTCCGGTTCAAGCGGTGGTGTGACATCGTTGACCGTAGCCGCCAACGGGTATCGCGGCCAGGACTACGCGATTGAACCGGACGCATCAGCAGCCACATATTTTTGGGCCGCCGCGGCGGTCACCGGCGGCGACGTAACGGTGGAAGGCCTGCATGCAAATGCTTTGCAGGGCGACGTGAAGTTTGTCGACGTGCTGGAACAAATGGGCTGCCAAGTTCATCGCCACGACGATCGCATTCGAGTGATCGGCGGCTCGCTGCGAGGCGTCGATGTGGACATGAACGCCATCTCCGATACCGTGCAAAGCTTGGCGCCGGTGGCCCTGCGGGCCGATTCCCCAACGCGAGTGCGTGGTGTTGCCCATAACCGATTTAAGGAAACAGATCGAATTGGTGATTTGGCGACCGAGCTGCGACGTTTGGGAGCCACGGTCGAAGAACACTCCGATGGCATGACGATTCACCCCTTGCCCGACCGCGACGACGTCGCTCCGGTGCATTTGCAGACCTACCTCGATCACCGCATGGCCATGGGGCTATCGCTGGTGGGTCTGTATCGTCCCGGCGTTTGGATTACGAATCCATCTTGCACCGGAAAAACGTACCCCGAGTTCTTTGCCGATTTGGAACGCCTAATCGATCGCCCCCATCGTTGGGCCAACGGCCCAGTAAATGGTTAGCAACAAAGTAGCACGCCTCTCCGAGGCGTATCCCTTTCCTCGCCAAAGTAGCACGCCTCTCCGAGGCGTTTCCCTTTCTTCGCCAAAGTAGCACGCCTCTCCGAGGCGTATCCCTTTCTTCGACAAAGTAGCACGCCTCTCAGAGGCGTTTCTACTTCTTCGCCTCGGAGAGGCGATCTACTGAGTTTCTTCGCCCGGAAAAACAGATTCACCCGCTGGCGTTTTGCGGATACCCTAAGGGTTGAATTTCGGCCATCAGAACCGCTCGCGGCGAAAATTCAAACCGCTTCTCGTGATTCTCTCCCCCCAATCTTCGACGGTCATGTCTGCAAGTCTGAAACGCCCTGACGGCGGAGCCATCCGCATCTTTTTCGCAGCACGTTTTTTTGTCAGCACCACCATCGGGCTTTCGTTGGTTGCCCTATCGCAGCAGGCGCTGGCAACGTCGCCAGGTCCGGGGCCTTATTCCGACGCGGACCCGCGGGCCAACCACGCCGTCCTGCAATCGCTACTGCGCATCCCCGAATCGACGCTGGCGGATTATCCACAGCGTCAGCCCCAGGTCATGCGGGCCTTGCGTGAACTGGCCCAACGCGACCCCGGACAATTTGTCCGCTTCGTGAAACGACTGGGGGTCACGAATGTGGACGACGAATTATTACGGATTGCATCGCGAGAACAGGGCGGCAACGTCGCCACTCAGGCCGCCCGTCAACTGTTTCAATTGGGCCATGGTGACAAGCTCGCTGAAGCGCTCGAAGGCGCGGGAGCATTGCAAAAGCCGACTCTGATGCAAACGATTGCGAGCGTCGATTCGACACCGGCGGCCAAAATCGTGTTGCCCTATTTAATGGGTGATTCAACAGGGACCCGTGTCAAGACATCGCCGACGCTTCGCGCTGCCGCGGCTCTGGCATTGGGCAAAAACTGGCATGGCCAGCAGCAGTTGTTGGAACTCGCCCGCCGCGACGAAATTCCCGCCAGTGTGAAATTCATTGTCGGCGATTCGCTTCGCGGTTCATGGACCAAGGAAATCGCCGCCGAAGCCAGAAAACTCAAGTCGCTCGAGCCCGCGCTGTCGGGTGCCGCGAAACCTCTGCCGCCGATTCGCAAACTGGCGTCGCAACGGGGCGATGTTGCCCGCGGTCGCAAAGCCTTTCTGGGCAAGGGAACGTGCGGCAATTGTCATCAAGTCGGCAAGCAGGGAAAGAATGTCGGGCCCGACCTTTCGGAAATTGGTTCCAAGTTGTCACGCGAGGACATGTACGTCGCGATCCTGCAACCCAGCGCGGCGATATCGCACAATTATGAAACGTATTCGCTGTTGGATTTTGATGGCCGAGCGGCGACGGGTTTGTTGATTGGCGAAAATGAACAACAGGTCACCCTGCGTTCGGCCGACGGTACCGACATCACGGTGCCGCGTGAGGAAATCGACGTGCTGAAGAAGTCTGACGTTTCGTTGATGCCCGCCGACTTGCAAAAGAATTTGTCCCAGCAAGATTTGGTCGACATCGTCGAATACATGGGCCTGCTGAAACGCAAGGACCAAGCCCGTTTCGATGCCGCGGTGGCAAAGAACAAGACGCCCCGCAAGTCACTCACCCGGACCCCCGACGAGGCGATTCCCGGATTTTCGATCGCCGATGGCTTGCGAGTGCAATTGTTTGCCTACGAGCCCATGATGTTTTCGCCCACCGCCATCGATGTGGACCATCGCGGGCGGGTATGGGTTTGCGAAGCCGTCAATTACCGGCACTTTCGCAACACCGACAATCCGCCGCGTACCGAAGGCGATCGGATCTTGGTGATGGAAGACACCGACGGTGACGGGCAAGCGGACAAACGCACGGTGTTTTACCAGGGCCAGGACATCAATTCCCCCCACGGCGTGTGTGTGTTGGGCGATCGTGTCATCGTTTCGGCCGGCGACAGCGTGCTGGTGTTGACCGACAGCGATGGCGACGCAGTTGCGGATGACAAAAAGCGATTGTTCACGGGAATTTCGGGCGTTGATCACGATCACGGAATCCATTCGTTCATGCCCGGCCCCGACGGCAAGCTGTACTTCAACTTTGGCAACGAAGGGAAACAGATTCGCCACGCCGATGGATCGCCGATAACCGACCTGGCGGGCAACGTCGTCGACGACTCACGCCAGCCGTATCAGCAGGGAATGGTCTTCCGCTGTGACTTGGATGGTTCGAACTTTGAAACGTTAGGCTGGAACTTCCGCAACAATTGGGAAGTCGCGGTGGATTCCTTTGGCACGATGTGGCAAAGCGATAACGATGACGATGGCAATCGCGGTACGCGGATCAACTTCGTCATGGAATTCGGCAACTACGGGTATCGGGACGAACAAAGCGGTGACCAATGGCGAAGCGAGCGGATCGGGATGGCGGAGGAGATCCCGCGGCGGCATTGGCACCTGAACGACCCGGGTGTGGTGCCCAACCTGCTTCAAACGGGCGCCGGTTCGCCGACGGGCATGATGATTTACGAAGGTAAATTGTTGCCCGAGGTGTTTCGAAACCAAATGATTCACACCGATCCGGGGCCCAACGTCGTGCGCGCGTATCCGGTGCAAGCGGTGGGCGCCGGTTACGGAGCACGAACGGTGAATCTGATTCAAGGCGTCCAGGATCCCTGGTTCCGTCCCGTTGACGCGGTTGCGGCGCCCGATGGTTCGGTCATCGTCGCCGATTGGTACGATCCCGGCGTCGGTGGACACCGCATGGGCGACGTCGGGCGCGGTCGATTGTTCCGTGTGACGACGGACGATTGCTTGGAATACAAGACCGCGCCCATCGACTTCGATTCGACTGACGGGAATTCAATGACCCGTGCCTTGGCGGCATTGGAAAGTCCCAATGTTGAAACCCGCTTTCTGGCTCACATGAAGCTTCGCCAGCAAGTCGCCCAATCGCCGCCTCGGGTTGCAAACTGGCTGGATCCGGCAACCGTAACCGACGATCGCATTCGGGCACGACGCATGTGGGTCCTTTCGAAGGTGGATGCCACCTCCGCAGACGCCATCGACTTTGCCCTGAACGACCCCAGCGCCGACGTTCGCATTGCCGCGATTCGTGCGGCTCGTCAAACACAACCCGGAAAGATCAGCCAGATCATCGATCGCATGTCCCAGGATCCATCGATTGCGGTGGCGCGGGAATGCTTGATCGCGCTGCGGCACGCCGACCATGACAAAGCCATCGAACAATGGATCCAATTGGCCCAGCGTTACGACGGGAAGGACCGGTGGTACCTGGAAGCGCTTGGCATCGCCGGGGACACGCGTTGGGACGCATTGTTTCCCCGTTGGATCGCCAGTGTTGGCGATGCATGGAGCGATCCGGCCGGTCGTCAGATCGTCTGGCGAGTCAAGGACCCGGCCGCGGCGCCGTACTTGGTCCGTTTGATTGGGCTGGCGGATTCGATCGAGGAGCAAGAACGTTATTTTCGAGCGCTGGACTTGATTGGTGGCCCGGCGATCCAAACGGCGCTTCAAAGCTTTGTTGCACGTTAATCGCGCAGCGGTAGGATTCGCCTCGGAGAGGCGAGCTACTGAGCTTGCTCACCAAAGTAGCACGCCTCTCCGAGGCGTTTCCCTTGCGTCGCCTCGGAGAGGCGAGCTACTGAGCTTGCCCGCCAAAGTAGCACGCCTCTCCGAGGCGTTTCCCTTGCTTCGCCTCGGAGGAGGCGAGCTACTGAGTTTCTTCGCCCAAGGCCGCCGTGACTTCTTCCAAAAGCGACAAGTCTTGACGTTTTGACTTCGACATCACCTGTCGACACCGCTTAAGTTTCGGAATCGCTTCGTCGAAGCGTTTGGCCTGATAAAGTGCCATTCCGAATTCACCATCAAAAATAGCCTTCTTTATCGATGAGCTTGGCACCGCGGATGGATTGCCCTCGCACGCCTCATAGATTTCGAGTGCTCCGTCAAGATCACCGGTGTGCCGCAGTCCGATTGCGATTTGTTGACGTCCAAACCAGGCAAATGGACTGTCTTCTCCGCTGGCTTCGACTCGTTTGGACGTGTTGCGACGGAATATTTCAAGCCCCGTCTCGTATTCACCGGCCAAGTAATGTGCGAGTCCCAAATTGCCTTCATAATAAATTGGGTCAAAACCGTAGTCATGATTCTCCGCTTGTTCCAATGCATAGCGAAAATGATATTTCGCCTTCTCTGGCTGATTGAGTCGCAGGTAGTTGATTCCAATGCCGTTGTGGGTGATCAACGAGAAACGATAGTCGTTTCCCCAGTTGCGATTTCGTATTTCAAGCACGATCCGTGCAATTCGAAGACTTTCCTCGTAGTTCTCCATTGCACTTTCTAAATCCCCCAGTTTGGCAAAACTGTGGATGGTGTCTTCATGTTCGGGCCCCAGCGTTTGGGTCTGGATCTCGTACGCGCGGGTCAGCAGTGGTTTGGCAAGATCATGCTTTTGAACGCGAATGTAGGTCATGCCCAATTGGTCCATCGCGGTCGTGGTCAGCGGGTCAAAATCTCCCCGTTCATCGGTGCTCAGTTGCAGTGCCTTGGCGAATGCTTGTTCGGCTTGATCATACGATTCGATATTAAAGAACACTCTCCCAAGTTCGAGCAGGATATTGATCCGAGTGACGGGGTCGTAATCCGGGTTGTTGGCAACACGCTGGTACGTTTGGTCCAGGATCTGCCGAAGCGTGATCGATTCATCAAACTTTTTGTTGGGATCGGCAAACGCAAACACTTCTTCAACCAGCACATTCATGGTGTCCTCGGACTGTGCGGCGCGTTGGTCGGCCAAACGCTGGGCTTGGACGGCGCGATTGAGGAAGATTGATGAAGCGAATATTCCCAGCAACAACGATGCGATAAAACCGGTGACCCAGGGGTTGCGTTGGCACCATCGGATGGACCGCATCATGGGGCCGATGGGCCGAGCGGTGATCGGTCGACCGTCCAGCCAGGCGCGAAGATCCTTGGCCGCGGCGGCGGCGGTTTGATACCGATCTGATGGATTGATTTGAATAGATTTTTCGATGATCGTTTCCAAGTCGCGTGGCAGGTCGGTCACAAGGGTGCTGTTGCCGCGATGACGCGATCGATCAATCAGTTTTGTTAGGATTTCCTGTCGCGATCCGCCTTGGACCAGCGGTTGCAACGTCATCCATTCGTACAACGTGACTCCCCAAGCGTAGACATCGGCGCGATGGTCGATGACGTTACCGGTGCTGAGTTGTTCGGGCGCGCTGTATCGCAGCGTTCCAAGGAAATCACCGGTCATGGTCAAATTCTGGTCCGTTTGCACGTGCGCCAGTCCAAAGTCGGTCACCCAGGGTTTGCCGGCGGTATCGACCATGATGTTTGCCGGCTTGATATCACGGTGAATGATCCCCTGCTCGTGGGCGTGTTGCAGCGCGTCGGCAATCTGCAGCATCGATTGGGCAATCAAGCGGCGCCGCTTGCGACGATCCAGATTGCGGAACAACGCCACCACCGATTTCTCATCGTCGCCGGTGGAAATCTCGGGGACGTTCATCGCATCGTTTGCGATTGTGTTGGTGAGCGTGTCCGACGTGGTGTCCAAACCGAGTACGGAAAGGCATTCATGCGATTCTTTTCTTCCGTGCAGTCGCCGAATCAGCGACGCGACATCGATGCCTTCGACGTATCGCATGGCAAAAAAATGCACCGCGTCGTCGTGGCCGACATCGTAAACTTCGACAATGTTGGGATGGTCGACGGTGGCGGCCGCTTGAGATTCCAATCGAAAACGTCGCAGCCGATTGTCGTTGACGGCGGCAACGAAGGGCAACATCTTGACGGCGACGCGACGGCCCAAAGGATGCTGCTTGGCTTCGTAAACAACGCCCATGCCGCCGCGCCCGATTTCGCGAACCAATTGATAATCCCCAAGGAAGCGAGCGTCTTGTGTGGGATCGTTCGAAGTCGCACCGGGAACATGCGGAACCGTACTGGGGACACGGGTTTGTTTTGAACCCTCCATGTCGCGCATCAATTCGAGCGCGGGTAACAGGTCCACCAGAACGCTGCTAATCTCGGGGTACTCGCTGGCCAATTGGTCGACATCCAGTGGACTTCCGCTTCGCGCGGCGGCGAGCCATTTCTCGGTCGCGGCGGCAAGTAGTGATGAATGGGACATCCGAAGGGACTCGCTTGCTATTGATTCTTAGCGATTGTTTTTTTGATTTGTGCCGATTGTTTTTGGTGGATCACCGCTGGCCGGCGATCGCTTTTGCTTTGGCGTGCAAACGCAGCAGCGCCCTCGAGAATCGTTTTCTAGCGGTTTCGGCTTTGACGCCCGTCAATTGCTCAATCTCGGGAAATGTCAGTGATTCGATCGCCCGCATCTGCAGCAACTCACGATCGGACGGTTCGATCTGTTCGATCGCGTGCTTCATGATGTCCAGCAGCTCGTTTTTGGCGATCTGTTCAACGACGGCTTCGGTTGCCTCGCGATCGGGAGTGCGATGGAGCAGGTCAACCAGCGAACTCAATTCGACGGGGCGGACTTCATTTTTCGCGCTGCGTTTGATGGTGTCCAAATGTTGACGCTGCGCCATGCGAAGCCTGTTTTGGGCGATTCGACGCAGCCAAAGTCGCTTTGACACAATGGGCCGCGAAGTTCCGCGTTTGGCAGCCTTATAGGCTTCGACCAGCGTTTCTTGAATCAAGTCGGAGGGATCCACGCGGGCGGCCAAACGCGGATCGAAACGCACACTCAGAAATCGCCGCAAGTAATCGCGGTGCTGTTCGGCAAAGCGGTTGAAATCGATATCGTCCACGGGTCACGCGTGCGCGGTTTTGCGATGCATCGAAACGCCAAAAACTGTATCACGCTGCGGAGATCGAATGTTTAATTCGCGAAAGGAAATGCGTGATTCGTCAGCGGCGCAATGCGATGATCGCCGACCCGCGAGGCGAAAATCGCGGTGCTGACCGGCCCGGAAATCACAAATTTGCGAAAAATTCCAATTTTGGTTTCCGGATTTGGATTTTGCGGCACCCTCTAATCGGGTCGGCCTACGCTCTTGGTCTCGCATTGACACGAAACGAGGACTTTTCGCCTCCTCCACGACGCCAGCCGCTGATCGCACGTTTCTTTGACAAAGTGGTCGCCTTATCCTTGCACTCATTGTTTTGTGGACTCCAAATCTGACAGACCCATGACTGATCCCAACAGCGAACCGACCCGGGATGCCGACGCGGATCTCACAGCGCCAACGCTCGAAGCCGCGGCCAATGCTGCGGCGGCCAAAGATGCACAAATCGGCGGCGTGGGTTCGCACGAGACCACGGGGCTGGAAATGTCTTTTGGTGATCCCGACGTCACGCGCGACCAACCCACCACGCAAGACGCGGCCGCGGGAACACCCAAACCCCATTTGAAACAGGCGGCTGACGCCAAAGTCGAAGCCACAACGGAACGCATGCTGGAAAAGCAGTTTCCGAATTTCGAAATTCAATCCGTGTTGGGCAAAGGCGGGATGGGAATTGTCTTTTTGGCCCGCGACCAAAAACTCGGACGGCGGGTCGCGGTCAAAACGATCCTGGGAAGCAGTCTGGATGAAGGCCGCCGTCGCCGCTTCGAGCGTGAAGCCCGTGCGGTGGCCAGCTTGCAGCATCCCAATTTCGTCCAGCTGCATGAATATGGCATCAGCGACGATCGCCCGTTTTTTGTCTTGGAATACGTCGACGGGGGAACATTGGGCGATCAGATTCGCGAATCCCCTTTGCCGCCAAGAAGGGCCGCCGAAATCCTTGAAATTTGCGCGCGGGCCATGCACACCGCACACCAGAACGGATTGCTTCACCGCGATCTGAAGCCGGCCAATATTTTGGTCACCGCCGATGGTGTGCCAAAAATCTCCGATTTTGGATTGGCCAAGGACCTGGTCGGCGAGGCCAACAGTGACGCCAACGATGAAGACACGCGAACGGGCATGGTGATCGGGACCCCCAGCTATATGTCACCCGAACAGGCTCGCGGTCAAAGCGATCGACGCTCCGGCAGCACGGATCAATATGCCTTGGGTGCGGTGCTGTACGCTTGCTTGACCGGCCGTCCGCCGTTCCATTCCTCCAGTGCCCTGGACACGCTTTCGGAAGTCGTCAACCAGGAACCGGTTTCACCGAAACAATTGGATAGCAATATCCCGATCGATTTGGAAACGATCGTTCTGAAAACATTGGAAAAGAACCCCGAACAACGCTACGCAAATTGTGAGGCTTTGGCAGACGACCTCGCTCGCTTCTTGCGCGACGAGCCTATTGTCGCGCGACCGATCTCGCGCTGGGAACATTTGGCCCGCTGGTGCAAACGGAATCCACTGGTTGCCGCGCCCACGGGGTTGGCCGCCGCACTGGTCATGCTGGTCGCCTTGGTTTCTTCGTGGGCGTGGGCAACCACGTCCGCCCAGGCCGCCGTAATCCAACAAGAAAAGGAAAATGTCACCAAGCAACGCGACGAAGCTGATCGACAACGCATCCTGGCCAACGAACAAAAGCTCTTGGCCGAACAAAATGAAGAAACCGCCATCACCCAGGCAAAATTGGCACTCAACAACATTCAGTTCATTGTTACCCAAGTCGACGATCAACTGATGAACCTGCCCGGTGCGTCCGAAACGCGTATCGGAATGTTGGAAATGGTGTCGGACCAATTCGACAAATTGGACAAGGATTTAGTCGGTGGCCTCAAGGGGCAGGCTTATCCAACATTCATGGGTGTGCGTTATCGCGTTGCTCAATCATTGGAGAAATTGGATCGTTTGGATGAAGCGGTACAGGAGTACCAGAAAGTCGAAAAAATGTCTCGCGAACGCTTCGAGGTGAAAGGCCGAAACGACGCCACGCGCTTGAATCTGGCAAGGATCTTGACGCGAAGTAGCACCAGCGTGGGACGAGTCCAAGGCGGCCCCGCGGCCCTGCGGCAATACGCCGAGGCCAGTGAATTGATCGACGATATTCTGAACAACCCGAAACCACAGCCGGACAGCCCATCGAAGGATACCATTCTAGCCGTCAAGGCCGAGGTGCAACAAAACTACGCAACCGAGTTGATGCGTAACGGTAGCTTGTCCGAGGCGCTCCAGCGGTACCAAGACGCGACGGGGCAATACCTTCAATTCATGGAAGGTGTTCGCTCGGCGGATGGGTTTGACGATCTGCCGCCGGTCCAAAAGGTTGTGCGTCAGTTCGCGCATCAAACCGGTCGTGATAAAGGACGCCTGGGTATGGCGTATGTCAAATTGCGGATGGGCGAAACGGACGCGGCAATAGACTTGTATGATGCGGCGATCAAATCGCAGCGCGAAGTACAAATGGTGTTGCCCACGAACAACACGGTGCGCAGTGTTGTCGGTGGCATGTTGATGCTCAAGGGCAAAGCGATGATGTGGTTGGGCGAATTGGCGAAGGCCGACAAACTGTTGGACGAAGCGACCCAATTGTGCACGGCCGCCTATGAAGCGGATCCAAAAAACGCCAACTATCGTCGGGCGCTTTGCGAATCGAATCGCCTACACAGTTCGGTGTTGAAACTGATGTCGCGAACCGAAGAATCCATCGCAAAAATGGAGCGCAGTCGTCTGAACGCGGCAGCATTATTTGAAGCCACCCCGGACACCAAGAACGCCATCTACTTGATGATGGCAGAGGCTCATTTGGGTAATCAAGACGCGACGATCGCCATGGCCAAACCGGTCCAGAAAGATAATCCCAATGATGCCGAACGACACCTGGAATGCGGACGCGCGTTGGCGGAACTGGCAATCACGCTGACCGGTGAAAAGCGCCAGCATATAAACACCCAAGCGATCGATGTTGTCGCCAAGGCGATTCAATTGGGGTATCAGGATCCGTATCGCTTAACGCACGAACCCGAGTTCCGCGAGCTACAGACGAATGAAGCTTTCAAGTCGCTGATCAAAGACCTAAGCAAAACAGCAGCCGCCGGTCTCCAGTGAGCGGCGAGGCGCTAGCCCGGATATTGCATTAGCTTTTTGTTCTAGCCGTATGGCGCCAGAGCCTTAGTTCCGGTATGTATTGGAGTTACGACAACCCATACACCCCGAACCCAAGGCTCTCGGCAGTGACAAAGCGTAAACGAAATCGTCC
>JBCCRW010000066.1:0-18669 GCA_039201055.1 Planctomycetota bacterium
AAGTGGGCGGCGGAAAAGACGAACTGTTGCTTTTCGATTTCGACGCGGAACTGGGGGGGCTGGGCGGTCATGAATGCGATGTTGCGGGCTTGGAATGGAATGACGATTTCGTGGTTGCCGTGACGCTTGGGTGATTCCGGCGCCACAAACAAACAAACAACGAAGCGGCGATCAAATCGGCCGTCGTGCCTGGATTGATGCGAATGGGTTGTCGCAACGAATCATCAAGCGATTGAATTTGCCGTGGATCGTTGACGTCGATTTGTGCGGCTTGGCGACGAATGGACTCGGCGACCTCCGTGCCATGTTTACGGGCGATCAAGCTGTCCGGCCATTTGCCCAGACATTCGATTTGGGCGGCGACAATCGCCTGCTGCACGCTGCGATGGTTCGCGAACTTGGTGGGACCCAAACCATCGTCGTGAAAATCGGCAATCAGCGGAATCACACGCTGGGCGATCACGGGAACGATATCGTCAAAAAATGGCCGATAGCCGTTGGCGTACTGATTTGCAATTTGATCGCGATGCTGGGCCAAACGCATCGCCGCCAGCAGGTCCGCATCGGTGGGCCGATCGTAAACATCCATCGCATCGACTCGGCCCAATCCGCCCGCCATCGCGTCGGCGATCAGGTTCAAAATGCGGCCACCATCCGCCAGACCGGTATTGCCAAGAAAGTCGGAAATCCGGCCCGACCAAGCATCGCAGCGTGAATCCTCCGCTGCCGTCGCGACCAGCGGACCCAGCAACAGCACGATTCCCAAATGAACGTTCGTCCCTGAGTGCCGCAGGCTGCCGCGGACGGCGGAGTCCATGGATTGCCAGATCGAAACATTCAGCCGCGACAATTCCGACGCGGTGTGCTCGGCTGCCCAGCGAAAAGCTGCGAAGTCCAGATCCGCAAACGACGCACCCGGGTGAACGTTGCCGACCTTTGCCGCCGTCGCTTCGGCCAAACACGCGGCGTGCAGGCACCGCCGCAACCTTTCGGCGCGTGATTCAGTCATCGGAATGGATGGCCGGCAGGTCGCTTAAATGCCGAGCGATGGCCGAAAGCGTTTCCTCCGGTGCATCCTCCAGAACGTAGTGCCCCGCATCGGCAATTTCCGTGCCCCGGGCGTGTGGCCAAATGGCTTCGAAGCGGCGCAGGCACTCGGGTCGAAAACACCAATCCCGCATGCCCCAGATCAAATCGATGGGGTGGTCGGACCATTTAGAAAGATCCTCTTCAAGCATTTTCAAAACGTCGTGCGTGGGATGCCGCGGCGACATCGGAATGTCCTGGACAAAGGCATCAATGGCGACACGGTGGGACCAGTTGTCGTAGGGTTCCAGCAAACCTGCCGCGACGGCGGGGTCCAGTTTGTTTCGCGACATCGCCATCGTGATGGCCGCTCGAGCAAAACCGTTGAACCCCTGGACGCCGATCCGCCCGATCACAGGCCAGCGGCATACCGAAATGCGAAACGGGAGATACGGCGGTGGGAACGCGCCGGTGTTCAACAGGACGACCGAATCAAAGCGTTGGAAGGTTCGAAGCGCCGCAGCCAGGCCAATCGCACCGCCCCAATCATGGGCCAGCAATGTGACATTTTTCAGATCGCGTGTTTCGATCAGATCCACCAAACGGTCGCGATGGCCGGCCAGGGTGTAGTCGGCGTCGTCGCGCGGCGGTTTGTCGCTTCGGCCGCACCCCAAATGGTCGACCGCCACGATTCGATGATCCTTGGAAAACGAATCGATCACACGGCGATAATAGAAACCCCAAGTCGGATTCCCGTGCACGCACAGCAGGGTTCGGCCCGTCGCGGTCGCGGGTTCGGCCGGCCCCACGTCGACATACGCCATCCGCTGCGCATCAATCGCGTGGTACTGGGTCGGATGAGGGAACAGGGCTTCGGAAGACGACATGGCCGGGAGTGTAGCCGAGCCATGCGTGCTTCAAAACCTACTTCGGTTTCGACTTGGCCGGATCGGCATCCAGGATCGTGGGCAGGTCGTCAATCGTGGGAGTCCGCCCGGGCGTCGAATCGTCGGCGGGTTCCGTATCCGCGTCGGCGGGATCGACCGGCGGGTCTGCCGTGGTCGGTTCGGTGAGGTCATTCAGACGCATGACATCCCGGTCCAGATCGTCCGTTTCCAGATCGTCCGTTTCCCGTTCGCCAGAATCCGAAAGGCTCGCCGGATCTTTTGCGGATCGTCGGGCCTGTTCGTCGTCCTCGGTGCTCCGGTAGCGGTCCTTGCGAACGCCAACGGTCAATGCTTCCCAGGGCTTGGTGTAACGGTAATAGGGCCGCACGTATCCACGATTGCAATCGTAATCGCCGCGATGTTGGGCCTTGTGCCAGGCCATCGCTTCCTGGCTTGAGGGCGCGATGCAGTAAGAAATCCGCCCCATCCAATACGACGGACGGTTGTAACGTCGGCGATAGCCGGGCGGCAGCGAATTCCCCAGCGGCGGAATGCAATCGATTCGCGGCGTCACGGGTTGGCATTCCCGATCGGGATGATGCGCCGATGCATCATGCGGCAAACCCATGAAAAAACAAAGCGCGGCCAGCAGGCTTAAATGGCCACGGCGAATGGTTGACTGGGCACATTGGCCGAACCGACGCAGCATCACGATTCCTTTCGTTAACAGACGGTGGATCCTTCGCAGTGTTTATCGGCCCGAGGGGTGCCAATCACGCAAACGGCTTACCCGCGAGACCGGAACCATCCCGCGTGCCGGTGCGGTTTTCCCGTCCAGACCAATCGTCGCGATGTTGCCGCCAACAAAAACACAAACGGATAATCGGGCAGACGCGGCTAGGGAATCTGTAACAAATAACCGGAAGAGGGACCGGCCCCTTCGGTTTGTCATTTATCAATTGTCATTTCAGCGTCGTTTCGCGCGATCAAGACGCTGCAGTGTGCATGACGGACGACGTAGCGGGATGTGCTGCCCAAAAAGACTCGCGTCAATAAACCACTGTCACTGTCGCCGGTCATGATCAAATCGCAGCCGTGTTGATCGGCATACTCAATCAATGCCTCGCCAATGTGATCGGCTTCGATCAAATGCGTTTCGCTGCTCAAATCACTAGCTTGCACCTGAGTTTCAAATTCCAAAATTTGCTTTCGAGCAAACTCCATTTGTTCATCCCAATAGCCACTGGCCCGTTGCCGAATATCCTGACGGAAAAACGTGTGCAGCGGCATCACTCGGACCAGGTGCACTTCGACATGGGGGCGTAACTTCCAGGCTCGCAACCAGCGCAGCATGCGTGCGTCTTCCGGCTGGCCGGACAAGGCAATCACGATCTTTTGCAGTTCCAATTCGACATTGGCTTGGGCGTGTGGCCGGACGATCAGCGTGGAGGTGTCGGCGTGTGTCGCGACATAGTCGGAAACGCTTCCCAGCAGGACTCGCTGCATCGCCGAATGCCCGAGTGCGCCCAGGACAATCAAGTCCGATTTTGTATCTTCGGCGACAGATAAAATTTCCGTCGCCGCCGGACCCACGGGAATGTGTGTGTGGATTGCTCGGACCGGCAATTGCTCACGCAAACTCGCGGCGGCCGCGTCGATGGCCGTTCTCGTCTGCTCGGTTTCCTCGCCCAAAAAAGTGCTCAAATCGACCGGCATCCCAAATCCGCCGGCGTCGACCATGATCGGCGGCGTGACGACGGAAACCAGGTCCAAATCGACGGGGCGGCGAAACGGGATCTTGTGAAGAAAGTCGGCGGCCCTTTCGGCGTGGCTGGATGAGTCGTAGGCAAGCAACAAACGCATGGCAACGGGTTCCAGAAACGGCGTGTGTTCGACGAAGCGATGCCTTGATTTTATCGCCAATAGAACGCCTTCGGTGCCGTGGTCATCGCCGATTCAAAATCGATTCCAGACCGCTAAACTGTGGCAGTCTCGTTCACACAGTACGGAGTCCAGCCATGAAATCGAGTCAGACACAAATCCGGCAACCCGCCGACAGCACCGATCGCTACCGTGCCCGCACCGATCGCTACCGTGCCCGCATGGGGCGAATTACGTCCACCCTGATGGCCATGTCGGCCGGCGCGCTGTTGGTCATCTTGTTGTACGCGGCGGTGGATTCCCGAGCCGACATGGCGCATGCCCAGGATCCGCTGCGAAATGGTGTCGCGATGCCGCCGGGGATGGCCGACGGCAATGCGACGGCACGGGGTACTTTGGCGGCGTCGGACCTGTCGAGCGCGTTTCGCAATGTCGTTGATTCGGTCCGGCCGAGCGTCGTCAGCATTAGCACCACGGTGATCGAGACCATCCCCGGACGTCGCTTGCCACCGATGTTCCCACCCGAATTTCAACAATTCTTTGGCGGCAACGAACGTCCCATGCGCCGCGAATCCACGGGGAAAGGCAGCGGCGTGATTGTCCGGAGTGATGGTTATATCCTGACCAATTATCACGTTGTCGAAGACGCCGATCGATTGGTGGTGGAAATGTTTGACGGCGAAATGGTCGAAGGCCGGTTGATCGGATCGGACCCGCAAACCGATTTGGCCGTCGTCAAAATCGAAAGGCAAAATTTGCCCAGCATCGCGTTTGGCGATAGCGACAAAATTCGCGTGGGCGACTGGGTGCTGGCCATGGGCAGCCCCTTTGGACTCAACCAAACGGTGACCGCCGGAATTTTGAGTGGCAAAAATCGCGACCAGGACATCATTGATGACGGCCGCGGCTTTGAGGATTTTTTGCAAACCGATGCCGCGATCAACCCCGGTAATTCGGGCGGCCCGTTGGTGAATTTGCGCGGCGAATTGGTCGGCATCAACACGGCCATCGTTTCGCGCAGTGGTGGCAATGCGGGCATCGGTTTCGCGATTCCCGTCGCCATGGCTCGACCGGTGCTGGATTCCATCATCGAAACCGGCCAGGTGCGACGCGGATTTCTGGGCGCAAGCGTAGTCGATTTGACCAAGCCCATCCGCGACCAATTTGCACTCAAAGCCAATCGCGGCGCGTTTGTCGCCAACGTGCTGCGCAACCAACCCGCCGATACAGCGGGTTTAAAGCCCGGCGATGTGATCACGCAAATCGATGGCAAGCCGGTCAATTCAGGCACTCAGGTGCGATTGTTTGTTGCCAATCGACGACCCGGAGCACGCTTTCCCGTGGTCATCGATCGCGATGGACAGGTCTTCACAACCACGATCGAATTGAAGGAACGCACGCCCGAGGCAATGTCGGCATTTGGCACCGGCGTCGTCATGGGTGCCAAAGTGGTCCCCGTCACCCCCAGCAGCGCACGCCAATACGGATACCCCGAGGACCAGACCGGATTGTTGATTACGGCAGTGGAAGACAATTCCGAGGCGGCCGAAATTGGCTTGGAAGTCGGGGACGTGCTGGAATCGATTGACGGCAAACGCCTGGAGTCGGCCGATTCGTTGAGCGCGATCTTTGACCGGGCCGCCACCAGCGGACGACTGTTGCGTATTATCATGCGTCGCGGCAACCAAAAAATCATGGTGCCGATTCGTATTTCTTCACGCTGATGTCCGCCTCACGTTGCCGTTCCGCATGACTTTGCGGAACGGTTTTGCCCCCGACGACCGTCTATGACTCAACTTCAGTTCTGCGGCGCCGCGGGCACCGTGACCGGTTCCAGTACGCGCGTCCAAACGGCCAAGCGAAATTTCTTGGTCGATTGCGGGCTGTTCCAAGGCAACCGCACGACCCAGGCGTTGAACCTGGGCGATTTTCCGTACGATGCCGGCAAGCTGGAATTTCTGCTGCTGACCCACGCCCATATCGATCACAGTGGGCTGCTTCCCAAATTGAACCGGGCCGGATTTACGGGCCCGATTCACACCACCGAAGCCACCGCGGACCTGCTGCGTTTTATGTTGCCCGATTCGGCATACATCCAGGAAAGCAACGCCGCCCGTCAGAACAAAAAGAACGAGCGGCGCGGCTTGCCGGAGGTCGAACCGATCTACACGATCGAGGATGCCGAAGCGACGCTGCAAAACCTGCAAGTCCATCCCTACGACGAATGGTTTGAACCCAAAGAGGGCATCCGTGTTCGATTTTGGAATGCGGGTCACTTGCTCGGATCGTTGTCCGCGGAAGTTGAAATTCATGACGATGACGAGACGATCCGCACGCTGTTTTCGGGTGACTTGGGACCCCAGGAAAAAGCGTTTCACCCGCCGCCGGACGCCGCATCGGGATACGACTATGTGATCTGCGAATCCACCTACGGGAATCGTGACCGAGTCGATTACACACTCGAGGCCCGACGGGCGGCCATGAAAGAGGAACTCGGTCGAGCACTGAAGAAGGGCGGCAACGTGGTCATCCCATCGTTTGCCGTCGAACGATCCCAGGAGTTGTTGCACGATATCGCGGTGCTGCTGGATTCGGGCGAGATTCCCGACGCGACGGTGTATTTGGATTCACCGCTGGCCCGTCGCGCGACGGCGGTATTCATCAAACACGCCGGCGCGATGGAAGATATCGAGGTCGACGAGGCCGAATTGTTTCGACATCCGAATTTTCGTTTGGTGCAATCGGTCGAGGAGAGCAAACGCGTCAACGAAATTCGCAAGGGAGCGATCATCATTTCGGCCAGCGGCATGTGCACCGCCGGCCGGATCAAGCATCACTTGAAAGCGAACATTTACCGGCCCGAGTGCACGGTCCTATTTGTCGGCTATCAATCGCCCGGCACGCTGGGCCACATCATTACCAGCGGTGCCAAGAGCGTTCGCATTCACGGCAAGGAATACCAGGTTCGCGCGGATATCCGGCGGATTGGGAACTACAGCGCCCATGCCGACCAACCCGAATTGATTCGCTGGATTACGCAGCGGGGGCCGATTCGCGGTGGTTTGTTTTTAAATCACGGCGAAGACGATGCGCGAGCGGAATTGAAGAAGCTGTTGGTCGCCGAAGGCCTGGACGGTTCCAAAATCTATTTGCCGAAATTTGATCAGGCCTTCAACTTGAAAGGCCATGACGTCGCAGCACAGGACGTTCGCCAGCCCCGAATCGATGCAACGCAGATCGTACATGACTGGCACAACGAATATGCCAAGTTCGTGTTGCAGTTGGGCGAAACGATGCGAGCGACACCGGAGGCTCGAGATCGCGAGGCATTGCTCAAACGACTGCGGGCTGAATTGGACGCGTGAGTCGAGTGACTATGGCGAAGAAGCTCAGTAGCTCGCCTCTCCGAGGCGAATGAAGTGAAACGCCTCGGAGAGGCGTGCTACTTTGGTTTTGCTTAACGCCTCGGAGAGGCGTGCTACTGAGTGATCGCTCATTGGAGCGTTCCCGCGGGATTGATCATGCGATTCGTGCGGGACTTGCGTTTGCCCTGCGCCAAATGCTGGATCAGCTGGGTGTATCCGCGGGTCATGTTTTCGAGCGAGCCCGTTTGGCGGACGTGTGTGCGTCCGGCTTTCCCGAATGCCCGCCCGCGTTCGGTGTCCTGCAACAATTCGAGCATCGCGGAGGTCATGGCGGGTCGATCTTTCGAGGGCACGATCCAGCCCGTTTTGCCGGCCAGGACCGATGAACGGACGGACCCAACGTCGGTGCAAATGACGGGCAATTGAGCCGCCATCGCTTCCAGAATCGAAACCGGCGACGCCTCGTTCAAACTGGTCAGCGCAAAGCCGTCCATCGCCGCGAGCAGGTCCGGAGTGTCGGCACGGGTGCCCAGCAAGCGGATCTGGTGTTCCATGCCCAGTCGATCGATGGCCGCTTCGATGTTGGAACGCCTGGGCCCATCACCAATGATCCAAAATTCACAATCAGGAAACCGACCGGCCGCTGCCGCAGCGGCTTCAACGAACAGCTCGTGATTTTTCTCGGGGCGGAGTGCCGCGACAATTCCGACGACCCGCGTCTCCGGTGCAACGCCAAGCGTCTTGCGGACACGTGCCCGAGCCTGGTCGCTGGGCACAAAGCGGTCGCAATCGACGCCGTTGGGAATGACATGGACGCGACCGGCGGGGAAGCGTTCGTGGCGGATCAAATGATCGCCATGGGCATCGGCGACCGCGACGAAGGCATCGGTGATCGGGGTCAGCATTCGGTTCAGCCGCCCGACACCATCGGGCCAGCCCGTCGAGTGTAGCGCTGACGCGATCCCGGGAACGCCGGCCAGCCTTGCGGCCAAGCGTCCCCAAAACATTTTGTCACCCGCGCCCACGGTGATCACGACATCGGTCCGTTGGCGGCGAAAGTGTCGCACCAGGCGAAAGGCAACACTCGCATCCCACTTGGTTTTCAGAAATCCGCTGTGCAACGGAAATTCATCGGCGACGATTTCGCCGAGCGGCCCCGGCTGTTTCAGACAAATGACTTCCGGTTGCACCCGAGAAGGATCAAACGCTCGAAGCAAATTGACCAGCAACGTTTCGGCACCGCCAACCGGCATGCTGGTCATGACGAACGAACACCGGCGGGGCCCCGATGGATCGGTCGCCACGTCGGTTTCTGGGGAAACGTCGGTTTCTGCGGAAAGCGTGTGCTTGGCTTTCATGATGCGGAACGGTTTCTCAGGTTTTCAGCGCCGCGGGGTAATCGATTGCCGGCTCGGATTCGATTTTGCCGGGGTCAAACGACGTCCAGTTCAGGATTCGCCCGAATGACGGGTCGCCGTGAAAGCGTCGAATATGAAAGGCCCCTCGTCCGAGCAGGTTGTAGCCACCAAAGGCGCTGCAGAAACCTTTGTAGCCCGCATCGGCGACACACCGGATCGCGGCCGGTGTGATCTGCCGCGGCGTGCCGAACGGGAACGCGAAGAAACGAACCGGCCGGCCGATCATGTCCTCAAGGTCCAGCTTGTCGCGGCGAATCTGATCACCGAGCTTGGCCGCACTTTCGCAGCTTCCACAATCGATGTGGTCGCGGGTGTGACCGCCGATTTCGATACCCGCGTCGGCGATTTCACGAATGTGTTTTGGCGTATTGACGGCAAGCGGAACGCCGCATTCTTGATCGTGCAAAAACGGACGTCCCGATCGCACGTGCCCACTGCTGACGAAATAGGTGGTCGGGATGCGGCGACGGAGCAATTCCGGTATCGCGAAATCCAGGTTGTCCGCATACCCGTCATCGAAGGTGATGGACATGCCCAGGGAAGCGCACTGCGGGGCCGCGACGCGTTGTTGAAGCGTGCCGAGTCCGATCCACTCAAATTCCGCTTCGAAGTGATTCAAATGCCGCTCGAATTGAGCGTTTGAAAGGGTCCAGTCGTTGGGATGCGTGTTGGCGACCCGGTGGTAGAAGACGCTCATTTGTGGCGCACGACCGGCTTTGGCCACGGCGTCACGATGGGCGGTGCGCGATGGCCGCATCACCAACGAGCGAAATTCGACGGCAAGATGTTGAGCTAGATGCACGAGATCGCGGGCTGATGGGTTCGCTTGCAAAAATGTGTTCGACTGGAAAAATAGAGAGAACACCTTGAAGCCTAGAACGCTCCGGCCCACGGCGATCGGCAAGCACGGCCCGCGCCGAGCGAGTGTTGCCGCTATCGCTAGGATGAGTCGGCTTGAAGCGAATCTTCCGCCTGGGCGGGCGAATCGTGTTTTAAGTGAACGCGTGCCCGTCCCGATCGCTCACTAGTCCCGATCGCTCGCGAGTCTCGATCGCTCACGAGTCCCGATCGCCTATGAGTCTCGGGGCGGCTTGTCCAATTCAGGCCAAAATCCCATCATGTGGCCCTGCAAGATGTCCTGGTGCTTTGCTCCCACGCAGGCCTTGCGGCATCGAAAAACCTGAACTTCCTGATTCCCACTCCCTTAGCGCCCACGAGCGAAAATGTCTGTACTGGTAACTCAACAGGCCCCCGAATTTAAGGCCACCGCGGTAATGCCCGATGGCCAATTCAAGGATATTTCTCTTTCGGATTACAAGGGGCAGTACGTCCTGCTGTTCTTTTGGCCCCTCGATTTTACGTTCGTTTGTCCGACGGAAATCATCGCCTTTAGCGACCGTGCGAAGGACTTCGCGGACCTTGATGTTCAAATTTTGGGTGTGTCCATCGACAGCCACTTCACGCACCTGGCGTGGACACAAACCGATCGAAAGGAAGGCGGCATCGGCAAGACCGACTATCCGCTGATCGCGGATCTGAACAAGCAGATCTCACGCGATTACGACGTGCTGCTGGACGGTGGTGTGGCCCTGCGGGGGCTGTTTCTGATCGACAAGGAAGGCATCGTACGGCATCAAGTGGTCAACGATTTGCCGCTGGGGCGAAGCGTCGACGAAGCTCTGCGGATGGTCAAGGCACTGCAGTACTTCGAAAAGAACGGCGAAGTTTGCCCGGCCAACTGGCAAGAGGGATCACGAACGATCAATCCGGACGTCGCGAAGAGCAAAGAGTTCTTCGGCGCTGAATACGCGCAGGGCTGATCGCATGTGGTCCAGCGAGGCGTTGGGTCGGGGAACCTTCACCAGCAACGGTTTCGTGCTCGACGTGGATGCGAATTCACGTTCGGGCGAGTTAGCCATGAGGTTCCCCGGCCGGCTCGGTTTGACCATCGGGGCGGATGCTCAGGAGCCCTTTCCCCAGGTGGATGAGCAATTTGTGTGTGATGACCAATTTCATACACAGCATCCCCAGGGCGAATGCCGTTACGCGTTTCGCTTCGCTTGTGATCGCATCCCACACGACGGCGACGTGCAAATTTTTGAAACGCGTTTGTCGATTCAAACGAGTTTATTGGACAGCCATCCGGCGGTCCGGATGAGCGCCGGCTCGGGTGCACCCATTGGAACCAGCCATTCCGATCCGTCGAAGAACCAGGCCGATCCGTCGAACAACCAGGCCGATCCGTCGAAGAATCAGGCCGATCCGTCGAAGAACCAGGCCGATCCGTCGAAGAACCAGGCCGATCCGTTTAAACATCCGCTCGACGCCATGGCCGGTGTGCGTGTCATGGATTCGCCCATCCTCGGCGTGCCGATGGTGCTTGAGCATGCCAACCATCGCTTGGCGGTCCTATTGTGCCGCGAGGACATTCAGGCGTGTGTCGCGGGGACGACCGCGACCGCCTCGCTGCGGTTCTTTGGCGACTTTCTTGAAAAGGGCGTCATTTGCCGAGTCCGCCCGTGGCTGGTTTATGCCGCGCCGGGCGTGTCCTGGGACTTGGCGGGTCTGGTCCGCATGCTGGACGAATCCCCGGTTCCGCTGTCCGCGTAGCATCGCTTGCAAAACATCAGCCGGCGACCCAACGTGGGTCCGATCCAGCCGGACGCGATCAGCGATCGATCCAGCAGGGCGCGATCAGCGATCGACGACGTCAGGCAGCACGATTTCCAAGGGTTCGGTCTGGCCCTCGGTCTTGGTGACCTTCAAACCGCTGGTGTAATAATCGGCAAAGCGGCGTGGCACGGTTTGACCATGTTGGTGGTCTTCGGCGGCCAAGTCTTCAGTCAAGACAATTTGCACGATCACGACTTCATAGGTATCCGGCGGCAAGCCTGGCCAGCCGTCGGCGTCGGTCAGGGTGAATTGACCGTCCCGGCTGATCTTGCTGGAGTAGCGCTGACGTGACTCGAGCGAGCGAAATTCAATGCTTCCCGATTGAACGGGTTCCCCGTTGGCGAAACGCACGACGCCTTGATAAACCGATCCATCGGTCCCGCAGCCGCTAATGACCAGCGACGCCAGCACCATCAGGCAACAAGCAACCGAGTGCCGGATCATTCGACCTCAAGTTCCACAACGCGAGCGTCGCGGCGATTGGCAAGCGAACCGAGAACCTTGGTGTCGGTGTGCACGCTGTAAAACCGGGTGCTGCCGTCAACCAGGGCAAAGTAAACGCCGCCGTGATGCCAGGAGCCAAAGGAGAACATGTCCGCCATCGGATCGCGAGTGGTTTGAGCCAGCCGTAGACCGGGGCCCGCCAAGCGGCTGGACGCGGGCAGGTGGTCGCCATCGTAGGCGGGTGAATCCTCGGGGAATTCGGCCAACTGTTCGGGCCGAATAAATTTTTCGCCAAACAGAAACGTGCTCGACGTGCCGTCGGTCACCGAAGCCATGCGAATGCGATCCAGCGGTGCGGTGGGCACGCCGTCGCGGCAGCGTGGGCGGACGCTGATGATCACGCCGGTACCATTGCCACCAAAATAGAAATCGGTGGGCTTGCCGGTCGCGCCCGGGGTCAAATCACCATGGTTGCCGGCATAGTCACACAGCGCGCCGGAAACATTGATGTCCTGTTCTTCACTACGCGGCGGCAATGGGCATCCACAAGGCAGCGTACCGCCTTCGCCCATGACACTGGTGCGGAGTTCGCGTTCGCCAATCGGATTGCTGCCCGCCCGTCGTGTCGGACACAGAAAAATTTGCGGAACGATGTTTCGGACTCGCTCGGGATGTTGATGCCATTGCTCCTTGAAATCCCATTGGTGGCCCAGTGCGGTTTCCTCGATATACGGCAACATGCGGGCCAACCACGACGGTGATTCCAATCCGCATTGGTTTTCGGGGAGATCGTCGGGCCGCGATTCATAGCGGGCCGGGGGAAAATAACCGAGGGCGTCGTGATGCAAGTGGGCGGCAAGCGCCAGTTGCCGAATCCGATTGGAACAATCCGCGCGGCGGGCCGCCTCGCGAGCCGATTGGACGGCGGGTAGCGACAAGGACACCAGGACGCCGATGATCCCAATCACGACTAGCAATTCGATCAGCGTGAATGCGGCCGAGCGCCGGCAGTAGCGGCGGGTGCGGCCAGGACGACCAGGGCGGCCGTGGGAAGAAATTCCGGCGGGACGAACGATTCGCATGGCTGATGGGGCGGGAAGCGGCGAAACAGCAGGAGGAAATTCTGGCGGGTGTTCCGCTTCACTTTAGCCCGATTCCCATGTCTGAGCCAACCAGATTGGTGGACTACTGAAATTCCTTCAAAAAATCCCGGTCAATTTTGTCCTTCAGCCACCAGGCCCACTTTGAATGGTGCGAAATCGGCCCGTATTCAAGCAATGCTCGCTGGTCGGCGGTGTTCAACAACTTCAAAAAACGCGTCTGCGGTCGATAGCGTTCCAGCGACAAACCGGCGGCCGACGACTGTAAATTTCGCCACAAGACGGGGCTTTGGCGGACCGCAAAAACGCCGGCTTTGGGAACCGGCGGCATGACGGGATGCACCCCGGCCGTGGGTCCGTCGCTGACCATCGTGCCACAATCGCCGACCGCAAAAATGTCGGGATCGCTAAGCGTTTGCAAGGTCGACCGGGTCGCCAGAAACCCACGCTCGTCGGTCGCCAGCCCCAGCCCCGACAGCCATTCCGGTGCAATCGCATGGGTACACCAAATGATGCACTCGGCGTGGTGAATCCGGCCGCCGGCGACATGCAATCGGTTTTCCTCGACACGGGTGATCTTGGAATGCGTCAAGCATTCGATCCCACGCTGCTTGAGCAAGCCGCGAAGTTTGTTTCGGCTGCGCCGGTTCAGACCCGGTGCCACGTCGTCGCCGCCGGTATGAATCGTCAACTGCCAAACGTGATTCGGGTCGCGTTCGCGAAGTCGACGCTGCAAGCAAAATGCGATTTCCAAACTGGCCACGCCACCGCCGACGATCGCCACCCTAGGTTTGGGTTGGGGTTTGGGTTTGGGTTTAGGTTTTGGTTTTGGTTTAGGTTTAGGTTTGGAAGACATCCGCTGCGCCGCCACTTGATCCACCACGGCGTCCAAACGATCGACGAATGTTTGCATTGGTTTCACCGCAACGACGCTTGCCGAATCGAAACCGTTTTCCGGAGGCGCCGGCCGACTGCCCACGCCGATCGACAGCAAGTCGAATCGCAGCGACGACCCGTCACGAAATTGAAGCTGGCGACGCTTTGAATCCAGGCCGATCGTTTCCGCGATCCGCAATGTCGCGCCCGCCGCGGCGGCTAGCTTTTCCAAATCGATTCGCATGGCGGCCGGCGGGTATTGTCCGGCCAACACCGCCGGCAACATGCCCGAGTAGGTCGCGTGCTTCGACATCGACACGCACACCAATTCCCAGCCCGCGATCGGGTGCTTGGCCCAGTTGGCCAGGACGTGAGCATTGGTGTGACCGATGCCCAGCAGCACGAGCCGCTTTGTGGAACGATTCGTGCGGCCGGTTGCGGTTTCGCCGGTGCCCTGGCCGCCCACCTCGGGCGGGCTCACGAATCGTCTTGCCGTGCCCGCACGTCGTCGATTCCGCCGCCATTTTCCACGTCGGTGTAACCAATCGCTTCGAGCGCCGTTTTGGCTTTGCCGGCGCGAACACCCGCGGCGCAGTAAACGACGATCTTCCGCGACTTGTCGTCGCTGACACCGGCGATGGCGTCGGCGATTTCCGTATGAGGAATATGGATGGAACCTTCGATGTGACCTTCGTCCCATTCCTTTTTGGAGCGAACGTCGATCAGCAGAACATCGGTGGAGGATTCCGCCGCAGCACCGGCACCATCGGTTTCGCCGAGTTCAACCGTCTCTTCCAGCGGCGTTTCGACCGACGAGGTGCAACCGACGAACATCGTCGTCAACAGCAAAACCAGCAGGCAAACCGCCGTGGGATATCGAGTCACGTTGGCAAACATGGGCATCTCGGTGGAACAGGAACGCGGAATTTCTTCGCAATCTGACGCTCGACTAGGTGATCGACGTGGACGTTTCGTAAGGAATGTCTTCGATCAAATCCATGGGCAACGGAGTGGTTTCCAAACCGGCGGCTCGGAAAATCGCGTCAAAGGATTCCTGTGCGTCTTTGACGATCGCCTCACGCGTTTGTCCCTTGTATTGTTCGGCGGCCGCACCGGGGCTGACCGGACCGTCATACCCGATCGATGCCAGGTGAGCGATCAGTTTGACCGGATCGGGGGTGCCACCGATGCTTGGCAGCACCCGCTGTGTCGATCGGGCCGTCGTGGTGTCGGCATCGTCGGGCAAACCGGCCAAGCGGACGGCAACAATCTGGTCCGCCTTGATTTCGCTGAGCTGATCCATCGCACCATCGCCGACGACCCAATCCCAGGAATCGATGACGAAGCCCACGCTATCCTCGGTCGCGTCGACCAAGGCTTTGAAACCCTCGACATTGCGAACGAATTCGAATTGCTTGCCTTCGGCCAGCTCCTTGCCGGATTGCAGCATCAAGCCCAAGCGGATCGAGCGTGGCGTCAGCACCTCCATTACCTGGGTGATGCGGGCACGCTGGGCCTCGAAATACTCGTGATACGGCAGCCGGTCGGTGGCCGCGGGAATCGCGACAACGGCCCGGGTCATGCCCACTTCTTGAGCCAATTCGGCGACCGGGTGCAAAGCCCCGACCTGGCTGGTGAAGGAGGTTTCGTCGGCGTCCATATTGACCCCCAGATCGAAGGTGCCCCAATGAAGCGGCTTGGCCTTCTGCTCGTAGGCACGCCGGGCACTGGACAGATACTTTGTCGCGTCGTTGGTATCGGTTCGCTGGCTGCGACGAAACAGCTCGTGCATGTCGATATCGAATCCGTCGAAAGCGTAAGTCAGAGCCAGTTCCAGCAGCTCGCTTTGGCGTCCGTTGATGCCCAGCGATTTTGCTGAGAAGTTTTTCAGCATCGCGGTGGGGGTCAATTCGATTTCGGGTACCGCGTCGACGGGGATTTCGATGGCGCTCGTCGCGGGTGTGGTTTGTTCTTCGGTCATTGCATGCCTGCACGCGGCGGGTGGATGTGCGAATTTAAGGGGACGGAAAACAGTTTGGTGACAAAGCCTTGGGGCACCGTTCAACCCGGCCGGTCACCTTCAAACCACGGTAGAAATAAAGGGGTTCTGTGCGTTGGGTGGGAAGTATCGCAGAATACGGGGGATGTCGCCAAGGCGTCCTGCCACGCCACCCGACCCTGTGGGTTCCCGCGATGCCCGTTTTCCGCAATTCCGATCAACCCCGTGGCACCGGCGTGAACGCACCGATTCCGAATTCGCAGCCGGTCCCGAATTCAAGTTCGCCCGACCGGGATGGCCCCAGTCTTGCGGACAACGGCGATTCGCCAACGACCCAGGCGTCGTTGGAATCGGATGATTCGTTGACGGCCGCCGAAGTCGTGTTTTTGGGCACCGGTACCAGCGTCGGGGTTCCGGCGTTGGGCTGTTCTTGTGACATTTGCCGCAGCACCGACCCCAAAAACAATCGCACTCGATGCGCCATTGTCATCCGCCGCCGCGACCAAACGCTGCTGATCGACACGCCGCCGGATTTGCGGATGCAGCTTTTGCGGGAATCGATTCCATTGGTTCACGCGGTCGTCTACACCCACGAACACGCCGACCACTTGTTCGGCCTGGACGATCTGCGTCTGTTCCCGTTTCGTCTGGGTCACGCGATGCCGCTGTTTTGCACCGACGTCGTTGAACAGCGAATTCGCAAGTCGTTCGATTACGCGTTTATGGATCGCAAACCGACGCACCCCGGTGCAACGCCCAGCTTGGTTTTCCGGCGTATTGATGACGACGCCACATTCGACGTGCTGGGCATGAATCTGGTCCCGCTGCCGCTCAAGCACGGTCCGCACTTCGACGTGCTGGGTTTTCGCCTGGGCGATTTTGCCTATTGCACCGACACCAACTTTATTCCCGATTCGACGCTGGAACGTCTGCAAGGCGTCCGCACGTTTGTCGTCGGTGCACTGCGGATGGAACCGCATCCGACGCACTTTAATTTGGACGACGCGATGGAAGTCGCCGCCAAGGTCGGTGCGGAACAAACTTGGATCACGCACGTCGGCCACACGCTGGACCATCAAAAGACAAATGCCTATTTGCCCGACGGAATCGATTTGGCCTATGACGGCTTGCGGCTGCCGATTCGTGTTTCGATAGCGCCTTCGGCCGCCAGATGAATGCTGGCGACATGAACGGTGATGCGTTTGGCGGCGATGCAAACGTGGGTCGGGAAAGTTCCGATCCGGACGCAAACCACAAGCGGGATTCGATTTATCGCCAACCGCTCGCCCATGTCGGTGACTTTCGTTTTGACGCGGCCGTCGCCGAAGTCTTCGACGATATGATTCGCCGCAGCGTCCCCGGTTACGGCAGCATCATCGCGATGCTGCCAACGTTGGCCGCCCGCTTTGTTTCCCCCGGCAGCACGCTGTACGACCTGGGTTGTTCGTTGGGAACGGCATCCTTTGCCGTGATCGACCATGTGCCCGCGGACACGCTGATTGTCGCGGTCGACCAATCGCGGGCGATGCTGGATCGTTTCGCGGAAATCTGGGAGCGGCGTTTTGCCCGGCAATCGCCGCCCATTCAAGCGCCGCCTGTGCGGTTGCAACGAAAACACGCCGACATTTTGGAAGTCCCGCTGGAAAACGCCGGCCTGACGCTACTGAATTTCACGCTGCAGTTCATTGCACCGGATCAACGCGACACTTTGTTGGCCCGCATTGCCGCCGCCACGCTACCCGGTGGTGCCGTGTTGGTTTCGGAGAAAATCCATGTCGATGACGCCGGCGAACAGCTCTTGCAAACGCAACTGCATCATGAATTTAAACGCGGCCATGGATATTCGGATCTGGAAATTTCGCAGAAGCGTACGGCGCTGGAAAACACCTTGCGGACCGAAACGATTCAAACGCATCGCCGACGACTCAAACGGGCCGGTTTTGATCATGTCCTGGTCTGGTTCGCGTGCCTGGGATTTGTGTCGATGATCGGCGTCAAATCCGCAACGGCGGCCGATCGCAATTAGAACCAATGTCAATTTTGGACACGTACCATCAAGCGCTGCGTGCTTGGTGCGAACAGAATCTTGCACCCGAGGACGCAGCGGCGGTGACCGAAGCGGCAAAACACGCCTGGTCGGCCGCGCGGCACGGTGACTTTCCGCGGTGGCTGCAATGCGTCGATGGCCTGCCCGCGGGACCCGCGAAGCTGTCCGTCGATCGGGGCGCGGTGGCGTGGACATTTTCGGACAAGCCGGAGGTCGACGTCGACAATGTCCGTCGGTGCCTGCAAGGCTTGCATCCGTGGCGAAAGGGACCCTGGAACTACTTCGGCGTTCGCGTGGACGCGGAATGGCAAAGCGATTGGAAATGGGATCGCTTGAAGAACGCGGTGTGCTGGAATAGGGCCCAAGTCTTGGACGTCGGATGTGGCAATGGGTACTACGCGTGGCGCATGATCGCCGCCGGCGCCGCGCGCGTGATTGGCGTGGAACCCACACCATTGATGGGCATGCAGGCACTCGCGGCGGCTCGCTACGGCGGGCTGGACCGGCATTTGATCCTGCCGCTGCGGGATGAGACGGTCCGCTTGCCGGCGGAAACCTTCGATGTCGTCGTCTCGGCGGGCGTGCTGTACCACCACGCTTCGCCGATCGAGCATCTGCGTCGCTTGTTTGGCTGGCTACGCCCCGGCGGTACGCTGTTGCTGGAAACGCTGGTTGCACCCGATCCGCCGGGTTTGGCTGTGCCCGATGCGGACGATTTGCTTGCGCCCGATGTGAACGATTTGCTTACGCCAGGGGCGAACGATCTGGACACGCTAATTTTCCCCCGAGATCGCTATGCCCAAATGCGAAATGTTTGGTTTTTGCCCAGCACCGGTCTGCTGGAAAAATGGCTGCATCGCTGCGGTTGGGACGAGGTCGCGGTCCTGGACCCCGGGACGCCCACGACGACGGCCGAACAAAGGTCCACGCCGTGGATGAAATTTCAATCGTTG
>JBCCRW010000067.1:0-18627 GCA_039201055.1 Planctomycetota bacterium
AAAAATTACCGCTTAACCTTTTTTACGTTTTTTCCACCGCCTCCCAAAACCACCATTTTCGCTCGCCTCCCGGTGGTTAAAAAAAAACGCCTGGGTTTGGCGCGCTAATCTTTAAACAAACGCCTCGGAGAGGCGTGCTACTCTGTAAGGAAACGCCTCGGAGAGGCGTGCTACTGTGCCCGGCAGTCCGCCGAACCACTAATCCGTCACACATCCCTCGCTGGCCGAGCGTACGCAGCGGATGTATTTCAGCAGCGTGCCGCGATCGGCTTTCAGCGGCGGTTCGACCCACGAATCACGACGGACCTGCATTTCGGCGTCGGTTAGTTCGACGTCCAGCGTATTGTTTTGGGCATCGATGGTGATTTGGTCGCCGTCACGGATCCAGCCAATCGGGCCGCCCGATTGCGCCTCCGGTGTGACGTGTCCGACGATGAATCCATGGCTACCGCCGCTGAATCGACCGTCGGTGATCATGGCGACATCGCCGCCCAAACCGGCGCCCATAATCGCGCTGGTCGGTGTCAACATTTCGGGCATGCCCGGGCCACCGCGCGGACCTTCGTAGCGAATCACCACCACGTCCCCTTTGTGAATCCGTTGTTGCTCAAGCGCCTCCAGCATGGCTTCTTCGCTGTCAAAGCAGCGGGCCGGTCCGGTGAATTGGAGCCCTTCTTTGCCCGTAATTTTGGCAACGGCACCCTCGGGCGCCAGCGAGCCCTTGAGCACCCGAATGTGACCGGTTGACTTGATGGGATTGTCGACGCCGCGGACGATCGTTTGACCTTTTTCCAAGTCCGGGACCTCGGCGAGATTTTCGCCAAGCGTTTTGCCGGTCACGGTCATGCAGCTTCCATCCATCAAGCCTTCGGCAACCAAGTACTTCATCACCGCGGGTGTCCCGCCGATTCGGTGCAAATCCTCTTGGACATACTTGCCGCTTGGCTTCAAGTCCGCCAAATATGGAATGCGGTCGGACACACTTTGGATATCGTCGAGTGTCAGGCGTATGTCCACCGCGTGGGCCATTGCGATAAGGTGCAAGACGGCGTTCGTGCTGCCACCCAAGGCCATCACGGTGACCAGGGCGTTTTCAAAGGCTTGCCGAGTCATGATGTCGCGTGGCTTGATGTCCTTGCGCAGCAGATTCAACATCGCGTCACCGGCCCGCCGACATTCGGCCACCTTGTCGGGATCCTCGGCGGGCGTGGATGCCGAATAGGGCAGCGACATTCCCAACGCCTCGATCGCCGTTGCCATGGTGTTGGCGGTGTACATGCCGCCGCACGCGCCCGCCCCGGGACAGCTTTTGCGAACGATTTCCTGACGTTCCTGTTCGTCGATCTGACCGGCAATGTATTGTCCATAACTTTGGAATGCACTGACGATATCAAGCGACTGGTCACCCATTTTGCCGGCCCGGATCGTGCCGCCATAAACCATGATTGCCGGCCGATTCAAACGCCCCATCGCGATCACGCATCCGGGCATGTTCTTGTCGCATCCCGGCAGCGCCACCAACCCGTCGTACCACTGGGCCGCCATGATCGTTTCCATCGAATCGGCGATCAAATCACGCGATTGCAGGCTGTAGCTCATCCCATCGGTGCCCATCGAAATGCCGTCGGAAACCCCGATGGTGTTGAACCGCATGCTGACCATTCCCGCGTCGACGACACCCCGTTTGACCTCGGCGGCCAAATCCAGCAGGTGCATGTTGCACGAATTGCCTTCGTACCAAACGCTGCCAATGCCAATTTGGGGACGCAGCATATCGTCGGTCGACATACCGGTCGCATACAGCATCGCCTGCGAGGCGCCCTGGCTTTTGGGCTGGGTGATGTGCCGGCTGTACGCATTCAAACCGGCGTCGCGGTCGGCGGCGGATCGTGGATCAAAAGGCATAAAGACCCGGGTTGCTGGGGGCAGTGAACGGTGGATCGGTCCAAAGTAGCACGCCTCTCCGAGGCGTTTCTTTCGCCGCCTCGCTGAGGCGATTTACTGTGCTCTTCGCCTCGGAGAGGCGAGCTACTGAGTTCCTCGCCTCGGAGAGGCGGGCTACTGAACTTGCAACTGTTCGCGGATCGATGCTTCGGCCTGGGTCAACGCCTCGGGTAGCTTGTTGGGATCCTTGCCGCCCGCCTGGGCCATGTCCGGCCGGCCGCCGCCGCCGCCGCCGACGATCTTGGCGGCGTCACCGACCCACTTGCCCGCGTTCATCCCACGATCGACCAAGTCGCGGCTGAGCCCACCGACCAACAGGACTTTGCCCTCGCCGCCGGATGCCAGCAGCACCGCGGATCCGCCGGCGGATTTTTTGCGAATCTGGTCGATCCAGCCGCGCATCACGTTGGGGTTGGCGCCCGGGGTTTCGGCAACCACCACGGTGACGCCCGCAATCGTGGACCCGCGCGCGATCAAATCATCGGCACTCAACTTGCCACCGGCCGTCACGCGGCGAAGTTCTTCCACCAATCGCCCGCGTTCATCGACCATGCCTTGCACCCGAGCGACCACGTCGTGCAGGGAAACGTTCAAACGGCGAATGATCCGCCGGACCGCCGCCCGGGCATGAACGTACTCGCTGACATCCGCCGATTCGTTACCGGTGTAGCGGAAGGCGTCGGGATGCTGGCCCGCTTTGCCCGAAGTGATTTCCTTTTTCAACACGCGAAGTTCTTCGAACAAATCATCAACGGCCGCGGCGACCGAACCGGCCGGGCAAGACGAAATTTGCGACAGCGAATCGAGCAACGACGTTGTTTGTTCACGATGTTCGCGAGCGCGTTCTCCGGTCAACGCGACAATGCGGCGGGTGGCCGCGCTGATGTTGGTTTCGGAAAGGATTTCAAATGCGGCAACCTGCGAAGTGTTCGACGCGTGCGTCCCACCACACAATTCGCGGCTGAAATCGCCCATCGAAACCATCCGGCAGGGATCGGGGTATTTTTCGCCAAACAGCATCATCGCGCCGACCTCGCGGGCTCGATCCAGCGGCACCGTTTCGGCCTGAATCGTTTCGCCGCTCTCGATTTTATCTGCGACGGTCCTTTCGATCCGGCCGAGTGTTTCTTCGTCGATGGCTTTGGGGTTGGTAAAGTCAAAACGCAAGCGGTCCGGTTCCACCTTGCTGCCCTGTTGTTCGGCGTGGCGACCGACGTGCGTGTGCAGCGCGTGATGCAGAATGTGGGTGGCCGAATGGGCGCGGCAAAGCGCATCGCGGCGATCGGAGTCGACGCTCGCCGTCACCGTGGTGCCCTCGGACATCTTGCCTTTCCGCAAACGTCCCAGATGCACGATCAGCCCGCCGTGTTTCCTGGTGTCGTCGACGGCAAACTCAAAGTCCTTTCCCGTAATCGTGCCGACGTCGCCGATTTGGCCGCCGGATTCGCCGTAAAACGGGCTTTTGTCCAACACCACCCGGTAGGGATTTTCGCCGGGTTGGTCGACGTGCGAAAGCAATTGCCCGTCGTCGCCCTTTTGCGAACCATCGCCGGTAATGATGCCCTTGATGACCGCCTGGGCCCGCGTCGATTCGTATCCCACGAACGGCGTTTCCCGCAACGATTCCTTTAGCGATTCAAGCGGGCCGGTTTGAAATAGCTCCTTGCGGCCCTTGCCGCTGTCCTCCGCGTGCCGGTCCATCGCGGTGCGGTAGCTGGTCCAATCAAACGTAAACCCTTGCTCCGCTGCAAGCGTCTGGACAAGCTCCGGCGGCACGCCGTAGGTCGTGTTCAAATCCTTGGCGTCTTCGCCGGGAACGGTGACCAGTGAATCGTCGCGCATCGAATCGAACATCGCGTGGATCCGACGCATGCCGCCTTCGATCGTTCCAAAGAACGTCTTTTCCTCCGACTCGATCGCCTCGGCGACACGCTTCACGGTGTCGCCGAGTTCCGGGTAGGCGGCCTTGGAAGCTTCCGCGACCGCCGCGGTCAGCTTGTAAACGAAGGGTTCTTTCAGGCCCATTTGATAGCCGTCCAAAACCGCCCGGCGGATCAACCGACGGACAACGTAGCGGGCCTTTTCCGGACCCGGATAGGTGTTTTCGTGAATCGCAAACACGCACGCGCGGGCGTGATCCGTGATCCGCCTGAGCCGGCGCCCGTTGTCGCTGTCGGCCTGGTAGTGAAACCCAGTGACCTCGGCGGAAGCATCGACGATGCTTTGCAGCGAATCGATGTGAAAGTTCGTGCTCACGCCCTGCAGCACGCTGGCGGTCCGTTCGAGTCCCATGCCGGTATCGATATTGCGACTGGGCAGCGGATGCAGGTTGTCCGGTGGGTCGCCGACGCGATTGAATTGGGTGAAAACCAAATTCCAAATTTCGACCTCACCGCCCCCGTCCAACTTGTAATAAATCTCGCTGCACGGACCACAGACACCGTCGGGGCCCTCGCTGGGCGCTGACGCGGGCCAAAAATTTTCGTCCTCGTCCATGCGGGTGATTCGCGACGACGCCAAGCCGATCGACTCGTTCCAAATCTCAAAAGCTTCGTCGTCGTCTTTGTAAACGGTCACGGACAATCGATCGGCATCCATGCCCAGCCACTTTTTGTCCGTCAAGAATTCCCAGGCCCAAGCAATCGCCTCGGGTTTGAAATAATCCCCGAAAGAAAAATTGCCCAGCATTTCGAAAAACGTGTGGTGAAACGCGGTGCGTCCGACGTTGTCGATGTCTCCGGTTCGCAAGCACTTTTGGCAACTGGTCGCGCGGGTGAAGTCCAGCTTGACCTTGCCAAGAAAGTGATCCTTGAATTGGTTCATCCCGGCGGGGGTGAACAGCACCGAGGGGTCCCAAGCGGGGACCAGGACGTCGCTGGGACAGCGGGTGCAGCCTTTGCTCTCGAAAAATTCGAGATACTTTTCGCGTAGTTCGTCGGTTTTCATGCCCAAAATCGTAAAGTTCCCGCTGACGATTTGGGAGTGGGCAGGTTGCCCAGAAAGGAGCAGAAAAAGGCAGAAAAGCCGGAAAAGGATGCCGCCACCGATCAAATCACAACAGGATCGGACGATCGGATCACTTTCCGGGGTGGCCGGTCATGGGGTGATCGCTCATTCGCCCAGCAGAATCGTCGCCAACCCCAATCCGCCGCCCAATAGGGCCCCGGCCAGGTCCGCCAAGACAACGCCGTACCACGGCGATTCGGTCGTCTTGTAGAAGCTGCGAATCTCTTTGGCTTGAAACATCAGGCGGATGATGCAGGACAGCAACAGCATGAAGACGCCAAAGCCGATCGAAACCCAGCCGGCGTCCAGTAAAAAGGAATTCACGATCCGGCAGACGTGCGAAATCACCGTCATCGAATACGCGAAAATCAAAAAATACCAACAGAACTTGAAGTCCAGGAAGCACGCCAAGCCCGCGCCGGCGCACATCGCGATATCAAACGAAAACGCCGTGATCAAAATCGCAAGATACACACCCTTGGCGTTTTCAATCTCCGGTGGCAATTCGACCAGCCCCATCAGGCCCATGATCGCCACCAGCAATAAACCATTTAAGAAAGCAAACACGAAATTGATCGTGCCGATGGTCTTCAGCACCGCCGGGTGCTCCGATTCGATGCTGTTTTGCCAGCCCTTGCCCTCGTCTTCCTTCAAATATTGCTGCAATTTCGCGCGATCACTGCCGGCCGCCGGTTTCGCCACCGCGGCGCCGGGTCGGGAGACGCCGCGAATCGGACTCAAATCCGCTTCGGTCAAATCGTCAAAATCGCCGGGCGCGAATGGACTGGGTGCGGGCGGATGGCTTGCGGGCCGATGGCTTGCGGGCGGACTGGGTGCGGGTGGACTGGGTGTGGGCCGATGGCTTGCGGGCCGATGGCTGGCGGGGGCCCCGGGCGCGGCAGCCGGCGGTGATGCCATCGGGGCACGGGTCGCCGGTGAAGCCGCCGCCGCCGAGGGCTGCGGCGCACGGAGCTGTTTGCCGCAGGGGCAGGCGACGATTTTTCCCGCCGCCGTGTCGGGAACATTAATAAGCTGGCTGCATCCGGGGCACTTCAGTCGCATGCGATCAGCCGGGTCGGCGCGGGTTAAGCGGAATTAGGCGGACGATTCGGGGTTTCGGGGGAATGGTCGCGAAACCCCAAACCAGTCGGGATGGTACCCGGAACGAACCGCCAGCAAAATCGCTTTTCCATGTTGGTGTTCCGGACCATGAGTGTAATCCCATTCTCGCCGTTCTTCATAAAACAACGCCCGCAAGCGATGGATCGGCTCGCTGGCCAAGCGGACCAATCGATTCGGCTGGAAATAATTGATCACCGCCCCCGCGGTCTCGCTGACCGCTGCTTCGCTTGATAGCCCGGGTTCCACTCCGCTACCGGGGTCCTCGCTGGTGTGGACTTCGACATACAGCACCCCGCGATCGGTCAATGATGCCGCCACGCGTGCAAACAATGCATCGGCATCGGCCGATGGAATGTGGTCCAGCACGGTTGTCGCGACGACGACATCGTAGGTGTCGGCGGGCAAATCCAGTTCGCGAACGTCGCTCCAATCTGTTTTCACATTCGAACGGACTCCGGCCGCTTCGGCACGCTGTTCGATGCGGTGCAAACCCCGCTGGCTAAGGTCCACCGCGCGAACCTGCAGCCCCCGACGTGCCAAAGAAATTGTGTCGCGGCCGGCACCGGCACCCAAATCCAGTGCTCGCCCAGAATCCAATCCGCATTGTTCCAGAAACGAATCGATCGCACGTGAAGCTTTGGTGCCATAAGCGATATCATCGCGATCATAGACACCGAAGAAGGGATCCGATTCGGGCTGGCCCATATCCGCTTCGGGTTCGCTCATATCCGCCTTGGCCGGCATGCGGCCATCTAGTCCAAGTTGAGTGCAAAGGTTGGTCAAACGCCAAGACAATAGCCGCTTGAAAAGGGCTTTTAGTCACTTGCAAGCGATGTCCAATCGCTTGAAACGGGCGTTTAGCCAAACAGCATCTCGGATTCCGGCGGGGTGCCGCGGTCGGGATCGACGCGGTACAGGCCCAATCGTTGCAGGATCGCCAGCGATGCAAACGCGGGATTGGTTGTCGCATAACGTTTCCACAGGCGACCCGGTTCGCGCGACAAGCGATACAGCCACTCCAGCCCCGAGCGCTGCATCCACGCGGGCGCCTGCGACAACATGCCCGCGTGAAATGCAAAGGCCGCGCCGACGGCGATCAACGGCATCGACACCCGGTGCCGCATTTCATAAGCGAACACCTCTTGCCGCGGGCAACCCAAGCCGACGAAACACATCCCCGCGCCGCTGGCCTGGATTTCGGCAGCCAGTTCGTCACGTTCGTCCGGTGTGATTTGGCGAAACTCCGAAGCGCGGCGACCCGCGATTTTCAAATCCGGAAAACGCTCGCGCAATCGCCGTGAAAACGCGTCCAACATTTCGGTCGTCGCACCAAACAAATAAATCGACACGCCCGTTTCGGCGGCTCGGGCGCACAAACGCAGCGTCAATTCGGGGCCATAAACACGATCGGTTAGCGCGCAAGCGTGAATCTGGTTGAGTGCCCAGCGAACCGGTTGGCCATCCGGACAAACCAGATCGAATTGATTTAATCGGTACTGGTGCTCGCGATCGAACACCCCTGTCATCACGCCGTGGACGGCCAGTGCCGTCACCGCCAGGGGCTGACGTTGTTGTGCGGCCGAGATGATTTGCGAAACCGCCGCGGCATAGTCGGTCGCGTTGATGCGGATGCCCAACACGTTGCGCTTGCTCGACTGCATGGAACTGAATGCGTGAAAAGAGACTCGTGGCGACGCGTTCAAACTGATGCTTGCACCGGAGCTAACGAACCGGGACCGCTGCCACCCTGGTCGCCGCCCGCGGCAAACTGCACGTAACGCCGGAGTGTCCAAACATCAAACGATTCGGCCAGCTTTTCGAGCGCCCAACGCACCACCGAAAGTTTCTTTTCGCGTGCCCAACGCATCCCCGGCAAATGCGTCAGCAGGGTTTGATCCTGAGCCCCCAGGAAATCCGGTGGGTGCAGCAACAACGATGGCACCGTGTTCAACGTGCGGCACAAACGCAGTGCCGTGGTGAAATAGGCCTTGGCTAGCCAAACACTTTTGGATGCCAGGAATAGCAAATAACTGAAATGGATCGGCGTCCGCAGCATCGGCAACGTCGTCACCGGCAATTCCCACATCGCGTGGTCGCCCTGCTGGCGGCGATGCGGACGATTGGGGCGAAACATCGAAGAGAACCCACCGTAAAGCTTTTTGGCTTTTTCGCGTTCGGCACCCCGCAGGTCGCTGCGTAACAAAAACACCAGCCGAGCCACCGGTGCCATCGAGGTGGGAAAGCTGGACGCATCGTAGCGGTAGCCCTGGTTGGCGATTTCGCCCAACACCGAATCGGGGCAACTGAATCCGGGCCCGCGAAAGCCAACGGGAATTTGTCCCGTTTCCGAGACAATCGCCTGGTGCGTGCGGGCGACTTCGTCGTGAATCTCGCTCGGGTTCATCGTGTGCAACCACGGCAGGTGGTTCCAGGAATGATTGCCGTATTCAACCTCCCGCAGTTCGGCCAGCCGCGAGATCGCGGCTCGGGTGTGATCGAATTCCAAATCGCGGCCCACCAAAAACACCGATAACGGCAGATTCAGCGGCCCAAGCGTATCGACCAGCCGAGGCACCGCGACATCAAGGTAGCTGGGCGCGGCGGCCCAAGCGTCCACACCGGCGGCACGAAGATACGCCCACTGATCGTCCAAATCGATCGACAGGGTTGCCAACGGTTTCGCGCGCGTGCGGCTGGCCGGTTGGCGGTGTGCCGATTCGCTGTGTGCCGATTCGCTGTGTGCCGATTCGCTGTGTGCTGATTCGCTGTGTGCCGGGTTCATCGCTTCCCCGTCCCCACACCGGCGGCGGTTTCCGAATTCGTTGTCGCATGCTGGGCACCGGTCGCGGCGGGCTGTGACTGGCTGGATGTCGGCTCAGCCACGCGATTGCGGTGCCGGGCATGGGCGGGTGTTTCCGCACCGGGATCCCGCGTCGCCGGTGCCCCATCATGCTCCAGTGAAAAGCCGATCTCCGGTGCAAGCGTGCGACTACACGTTTGACGCTCGGTATCCAACACCGAGCGTAGGGCGGCGATGGCGCCTTCGGCGGCCCAGCCCGGCGAACGTTCCCGAACGCTCTCGCGGGCCTGGATTCGCATTTGTTCCAAACGCGGCGTCGAACATTCAAAGTATCGGTCCAACGCTCGTCCCAAGGCATCATCATCGACAGGATCGTACGACCAGCCGTTGTGACCATCGCGAATCAAAGTGGTCACGGCTTGCGCATGAACGCTACCGATCACCGGCAGCCCGGCCTGCAATGCCTCGTTGACCACCAACATCCATTCGTCGGCCAGCGTCGGGGCGATCATCACCCCACTTTGACTCATTTCGATCGCCAGCTGTTCCGCCGGCACATTGCCAAGCAAGCGGACGTGCAAGCGACTGGGCACCGGCTGATTGGCCAGCGTTTCCGCCAAAACACCGCTGCCGGCAAAACTGATTTCCAGTTCCCGTCCGGTGCGGTGGACATAATCGGCAACCTGCCGCAGCATCGGCAGCACGCCCTTTCGTTCGGACAATTGCCCGACGACCAATAAACGGGGCCGCGCGGTCGCCTCGTCCCGCGTTAGCGGTCCGCGATACAGTGTTCGATCGTCGGCGGCGTAGGGCAAGTGAAACAACTTGGATTCGTCGACACCAAAACGCCGCAAATATTGTTTGCACGACGGGCCGTTGTACGTGAGTGCATCGGCGGCTCCGACCAGTCGCTTGCGAAGTCGATGCCGAATCCACCCGCGTGATTCCTCCGTCCGCTCGCTCATGAACGTGCACAGAATCAACTTGGATTCCGGGTGCCGACGGCAATATCGTGCCGCGCCCACCGAACGGGCTCCCAACTCCAAGCTCATCACCGCGTCCGGCCGTAACGCCGCCAATTGCCGCCCGGTGTCGTAGGGAACGTGGATGTACAGCGAATCGGAAAATTCGCCCTGCCCCCGATGTCGCCATTGTCGGCGCAGCGTGATGGTGTCTTGGACCGTCACGTCCAATCCCGACCAATCCGGATTGAAATCGCGGTTGGGTTCGATTGGCGTGGACACCAGTACCCGCAAATCACGCACCTGCGATGCGATCGCCTGCAGAACACGAACTTGGTACAGCGGGATGTAATGCGTTAAGAAAACGACACGCGCTTCAATCATCGGCACTAGTCGCTACCGCGGCCGGTCAACGGAACGGTGAATGTCATCAGGATCAACTTGAGGTCCTCGGTAAAGCAGCGCTCCTTAAGATACTTCAAATCCAGACGCATCCAGTCATCGAATGTTTCGGCGCGGGCTTTATTGATTTGCCAGTAGCACGTCAGCCCGGGCCGAACATCCAAGCGGCGACGCTGCCAGCGGCTGCACGCCCGGCTTTCGTGCCACGGCAACGGCCGGGGACCGACCAGCGACATGTCGCCCCGGAGCACGTTGTAAAGCTGCGGCAATTCATCCAAGCAGGTCTTCCGCAGCCAATGGCCAATCGGCGTTACACGAGGGTCCCGCGAAATTTTGAATGCCGGTCCATCCCGGTGACTCAATTCGCGAAGTTCGGCCTGTCGCTTTTCCGCATCCACGACCATCGTTCGCAATTTGTAGATGGTAAACGGCCGACCGCCACGACCCTCGCGAACTTGCCGGAACACGGGCGATCCGCCATCACTTAAACGAATCGCCAACATCGCGCCGGCCAGCAGCGGGCTGCACAACAACAGTCCCGTGCCGGCGCCGACCACATCGACCGAACGCTTCAAAAACGAACCCAGTGATTTCTGTCGGTCGCCCCACGGCGCCGCGTCAAACTCGACATGCCCGTGGCCGACCGCCAAGCCCGCCGTCACGCCGCGTGGTTGAATCGTCACGCCTGTGGGGGCCACGCTTTGAGCCGTGACGGCCGTTGCCACGCCGCCGTGGCATGCTTGCAGCGATTCATCACCGTCGGGATGCATCGATGCCGATTCCAAAAACGTTGGCTCTGCAAGGATCGGCGAATCGGCCCGCCGCCGCGAGAGCAAGTGATCCGAACGGTCATCCGAACCGTCGGTGTCCTCGGGTGCATCACCGGGTGGGTTGCCAAAGCCATCCGCATCACAAACGCTCAAACGCACGTCCGCCCGGATGTTTCGATCCGACAACATGCCGATCAAACGGTCCGTCGCCGAGCGTCCACCCATTTCCGGCGTGTCGGTAAACAGGACCGCGAACTCGTCCCGCCGCAAATGGGCCTTGTAATCGGTCAATCGCGTGTAGCGATTCAAAATCGCGGTCACCTGGCGTCGCCATTTGCGTTGCCGCTTGGCGTCACCGGACGCGTGCAGCGAAAGATACAGCACACAGAAGGGATAGGACCGCCGAGTCGAACGGATGCGTTCCCGTGTCAGCTCTCGCTGGAATTCGGAAGCCGGCATCAGCGTTGCCAGCCGCATCGCAGCGAAACCGCGGCGACGCAGTGCCGTGAAACCATGACGACGCAACACAGCGGCGAGGCCGCGACGCTGCGACGGAGCGGTGAATGGACGAATCACGGGATAGTCGAAATCGCTTGGATCGATCAAGATGTCAGAAAAGTGGGTTCCGGCACGCGTTTAGCGCGGTAAACGAGTGCTCCGGTCGGACGCCGAGGCGACCGAAACCGTGGTGCCGTTAAACGCCGGCGAAGTCGGCGTTGGCTCGGCTGGGCCCGGACGATCGGACCACTCCGGTGCAGCCACCGGCAGCGGTGTTGATGCCGGCAGCGGTGTGGGTTCCGCTGGGTCCAGTGCATCCGGGTCCAGTGCATCCGGGTCCAGTGCATCCGGGTCCAGTGCATCGCTCGTTTTTGTGCCCGGAGCGTGGTCGCTAGGACTGTGGTCCAAAGGAGCCTGGGCGGATGAATCGGGCACGGTTTGCGAGCCGGACAAGCCCCCGGGCAACGGTCGCAAAAGCGCCTGCGCGGCCCCCAAGCACAAGCCCGCCAACATCGCCAAAATGGACAACGCGGCGCGATGCGGACCGGTCTTGGTCAAATTCAACGAGGCGTTTTGAATGACCGAAACATCGGACAGGTTTTCGCGGTCCAGTTCATACGTGAAGCGCGCCGTTTCCATGCTCGCGGACTGACTCAAATAATTCGTCTCGGCAATTTTCGCCGCCAACGCTAAATCACTCAACTCAATCGAATCCTGATTAAGACGTTGTAGATCGCCGCGGGCGGTTGCCAATGCACCGGCAAGCGAATCCCGGCGACCCTTCAAGCCCGCCGCTTTGGCACGTGCGGTTTCCCATTGTGAACGCATCGCCTGATACGTCGGGTTGATCGCTTCCACCGTTTCGGCACGATCGGATTGTTCACCACCGGCCAGTTTGGAACCCTGGTCGAGTTTTTTTTGCAGGATGCGAAATCGTGGATGGTTCGATGTGACGCTGGCAAGTTCCTCGCTATCGTTGACCTGGACTTCGTACAGGGCGGTTTTCATGTCATCGGCTGCCTTGTTGGCAACCCGAGTCACCGCAGTGGGAACCCAAGGTTCGATGGACGTCAATTGTTGCTGTATCGCCCGGCTGTGCTCCGATGCATCGGCCAGTTCACTTTCCGCGACATCCAGCGCCGTCGACAATTCGATGATGCGGGACTGCAACGCCTCCTCGGCCCGATCGATACTCATCCAGCCAAGTTCATTGCGACGCTGCTGCAATGCCTGTTGGGCCTGGAATGCCGCCAAACGACTTTGCTCGGTTTGCTTCTTAAAAAAGTCAAACGAACCGTTGTTTTCATGTGCTTGGACATGGAACGCGTTGTATTCGTCCAAATACGCCTTCACGATCTCACGGGACAACATTGGGTCCTCGGTCGTGGCATGGACGGCCACGGTGTAGCCATCCTTGGCCGATTTAATGCCGACCGACTTTCGCACCCGCTCAACGGCCTTTTCATGTTCCAATTGCCGCTGGAAGGTGGCCAAGTCCATCTGCCGCGGCGGACGCGGCGGCCGTAAGTCACTGAACTGCTGCTTCCAACGCCGCAAATGGTTCCGCGGCCGATTGACTTCGCGGGCCCCGACGGCGGTCACCACGCGGTCGACGATCTCGCGGCTGCCAAGCATTTCGACAATGCTGATCACCTCGTTGGACCGCGCGTCCTGGATCGACACCGATTGCGATGCCGGTGTGGCCGGATCGACCGCGACCGCGCCGCGACCCAGACGCACGTAAAACAATCCATCACTGGAATATTGATCGGGCCAAACCAGCAGCCCACCGATGGCCACCGCCGTCACCAACGCGGTCGTGACCAGCACGGAAAACCATCGACGACGGAGCACACCAAACAGGTCCGCGGGTGTCAAAGTTGCCAAAGCTTGGGGGGAGCTTAAAGAAATCGGTGGGATGCCACGGCTCGGGTCGATCCGTTCGCCTTGGTGTTCTGTCATGATCCGCCCAGTCGAAACGGTTGGGGTGAAAAAGCGGGAATGGAAGCGTTAAGTTAGTCCGGCACACCGGAAATTCCTCACCGCAGCGACATCCCAAGGCTATTTTCCCCAGCAATGTAAATGCATCGCGCCGCATAATTGGTAGTGCTCAGCAAAACTTTGTGACTTAGGCAAGAATATCCGCCGCCACAGGCCAGGTGTGGTTCTCAACACGCAAATCCCCCCATCGGTACCGAATGGGTGCCGGCAACCCCCCATCGCTAATGCGCACCTATTTGGAATTACTCGACGAATGCCTCAACCACGGACTGGATCGCGACGATCGCACCGGGGTGGGCACCCGCGGCCTGTTTGGACGGCAACTGCGCTTCGATTTGGCCGAGGGTTTTCCGCTGCTGACGACCAAGCGGATCCATGTCCGCAGTGTGATTCACGAACTGCTGTGGTTTCTTCGCGGCGACACCAACATTGCCTATTTGAAAGAGAACGGCGTTTCGATTTGGGACGAATGGGCCGACGAAAATGGCGAACTGGGCCCCGTTTACGGGCACCAGTGGCGAAGTTGGCCGACGCCCGACGGCAAAACGATTGACCAGGTCGCGTGGGTGCAAAACGAAATCCGAAACAACCCCCATTCACGGCGACTGATCGTTTCGGCATGGAACGTCGCCGAGGTCGAACGGATGGCGTTACCGCCGTGCCACGTGCTGTTTCAGTTTTATGTGGCCGGCGATCGGCTCTCCTGCCAACTCTACCAACGTTCGGCCGATCTGTTCTTGGGGGTGCCCTTCAACATTGCTAGCTACGCACTGCTGACCACGATGATGGCCACGGTGACCGGACTGCGTCCTGGGGAATTTGTGCACACGCTCGGTGACGTGCATCTGTATCGGAACCACTTCGAACAGGCTCGCGAGCAATTGACCCGCCACCCACGACCCTTGCCAACACTCACCATTCGTTCGGACGCCAAGGACATCGATCAATTTCAATTTGACGATTTCCAAATTACCGGATACGACCCGCATCCGAAGATTCAAGCTCCCATCGCGGTGTAAGTTTCGCCCTTCAAAAAAGTAAAACTCGTACTCGTACTCGTACTCGTACTCGTACTCAGCGAAGCGGTACTCGTACTCAGCGAAGCGGTACTCGTACTCGGAATCGCGACAGACGACGACCGACAAAACAGGGAGCGGTCGAGTACGAGTACGAGTACGAGCAGGAGCAGGAGCAGGAGCAGGAGCAGGAGCAGGAGCAGGAGTACGAGTACGAGCTAGAAGTGCCAATCGGCGGGCGGGATCGCATCGCCGGTCGCCGTCTCCGGTGCAGTTTCATGACGAATGCCGCGGGCGGCATTCACGTTGCTTGTCGACGGTCTTTGCGGATCGCCCGAACGATGATCGTTTGACCGAGACCCATCCGAATGCGAATTTCCCGATTGCGAATGATCCGCATGCCCGGTGTCCGATTGTGCCGATCCCTCGCGACCAAAGCGGCGGGCGTCGTCGCCGCCATCTTCGGTGCGGACTTCCAGGCGTTCCACCTGCATGCCGTAGCTCTCGAGCTTTTGACGCAGTTCGCCAATGTGTTCGCGGAGCACCGATCCGGCCGCTTCGCTTTCGGCGATGACCGTCGCGTCGACGTGCCTGGCGCGCACGGTCATTTCCACCGTTAGCGATCCGAGATGATCGGGGGCCAACTTCATGCGTACGATACCACCCTGGTGACGCGCCTGTTCAAAGGCCTTGCCAACCCGCTGGATCATCTTCACCCGCATCAATGTCTCCGATGCACTGGATGGTTTGCCCGTGTCGGCCTTTTTGCCGGCGGCCGTGGACGTCGCGGCCGATCGATTGTCGGCGGCCATTTCCATGTTGGCGACCCGCGGATTGCCGTTGGATTTGGCCGTCGCGGCGGTGGCACCGACCGCTTTGGCGGTCGCCACCGGGGACGAATTCGCGGCGACGATCGTTGCGGCCACCGCCAAGTTCGGTGACGCCTGGGCCACCTGGCCCGCCACCGGTGGCGCGGTTTCCGGTGTCGGCGCCGCCGCGCCAACACCCGTGATTTTTTCGCTGGACAAGGCGTTTGCATTGGCGGCGATGGCGTCGCGGGGTCTCGCCGTGGGCTCGGCCAGATGGACACCGCGATCGACTTGCCGATGGTTCTTGCGGCGATGCGAGTCGGATGGTTGGGAATCCGAGTCGGCGGCGTCCACGGACATTTCGGAACCTGGCTCCGGTGCGTCCAATGGTTCGGCAAGCGGTTCCCGGGCCGTTTTGGCTGTTTCGGCGACCTTGACAGCGTCCGTGGGTGCGGGCGCGACTTCGGCGGCATCGCCGGGCGTCCCGTGGGGCACCGTGCCGGCGGCATCACGGCGGGTGGATTGTCGCCGGTCTGATCCGGATTCTTCGGTTTGAATTCGCACCGCCGTTTCGACGCCGAGGTTCTCGTTGTCCGCCGTCTGCGTTGCATCGGAGCGGACCACGGCCGGCGATTCGGTGTGTGCGTCGGCTTCGCCGGAGACAACGGCCGCGTCCGAGGCGACGTCTTGCACCGGAGCCCGCGTCGCGGGACCCTCTTCGCTGTGGACGACTTCCGGCGGTGCTTGCACACGCGCGGCGTCTTCGTCCGCGACGGGCGTTTGGGTTTCTTCGCGACGCAGCGACGCGGTGGTGTCGTCGGATCGCTGGATCTCCAGCGGCGGTTGGGCGGGGGTGAACGCGGTGGTGGCATGAGCCATATTCGCGAATACTTCGGCAAAGCCGTCCGAACCGGCGTTGTCGATCCGCACGCCGGTCGCGGACTGTTGGTTTCGCGCGGCCAAGCCGCCGAGTTTATCGAGCGGTTCCGTTTGGGCTCCGCTGGAGCCGATTCCTGGTCCCCGCATGTGTGTCCCCCCATGGACAATCACGTCGCCGGATTCGCCATATCGCCCAATTCGCCATACCGCCCGATTCGAAGTCGTCAGCGATTCGCGCGTGCTTGATCGATCAGGGTAGTCGTGGGACGCCCCTCGGCGATCAAACGGAAAATCTCAGCCAGCGTTTCCTGATCCTTGTTACCGTCAAACTCCGCCAAGATATCTCTTCGTAAATCCGGGGGCATGGCTTTAATGATTGTGATCACATCGTTCTCTCTTTTGTCATTCAACATGATCAGCAATTGTTCTTTTGCCATCGCCGGTTCGAGCGATTGGATCATGCGGGCGGCGTTTCGCAGGCCATCGTCGAGGGCTTCTTGTTCGATTTCTCCGAGTTCTTTGCGGAACGCGTCGAGTCGCTGATTGAGCCGGTCACGATCTTCGCGTAGGTCGGCCAGCATGATGCGGAGTTCTTCGTCGAACATCTTTTGGCTGCTCATCCGCAAATCCATGTCGTAGGACTCCAGCTTCCGAGCTTGCAGGATTTCCTCGAAGTTGGGTTCCTCGCGATCCTCGCTTTGCTGCATGATCGCCTGCAATCGCCCGCCGGTGATGTCGATGCCATTCATCAGCGCCAGCACCTGGGTGATGGTCTTGCCGCTCAGGGTGCCTTTGGAGGCGAAATAGCCCAACAGAATTATTTGGGTCAGCAGGGTGGCGACACACAAAAGGCCCAGGGTTTTGCCAATTTTTTTGATCATCAAAATTTTCCGATCATTGCGTTTCTTGGATCACGACGAATGTTTTGATCAACGTGATTGCTTCGATCAACGTGATGGCTTCGATCAACGCTGGATGTTTTGCGTGCGTGTGCGAATCAAGTGGGTTCGCGCGGCGGCCTCATCGGTCTCCGCCAATTCCCTTTGTCGACGTTTGAGGTCGTCTTCTGATTTTTGTTTTTCCGCCAAACGTTCGATTCGTTTCACTTCGAATTGACTGGCCAACAGGATTTCGCGGCGTCGTTCCAGTTCGCTTTCCAACCTGGCGCGAGTTTCCCGCAGGTCACCGATTTGGGCTTCGATTTGGAAGCGGTATCTGCCCTCGCCCAGCAGGCGATCCACCGAGACGCTACCGGTGCGGGCGCTGGACGCGATGACGGTATTTTGAATTTCGTTGTGCAGTTTTTCGATCTGGTCATCGATGGTTTGAATCGCCTGGCGGGCCTTGCCGACTTCGATGGACGCTTCGTCGCGCTGGCGGTTTCGCCATGCTTGCACGGAATCCCAACGCCGATTCATGAGGCCACCGGTGGGATCGGGGCGGCCGCCGAGGTGATTTGGGCCAGCATTTGTTGCGATTGTTCAAGCGTTTGAAGTTGCCCCGCGTCCTGTTGCAAGAACTGCATGATTGACGCCTGCATGGCGATCGCGCGATCGATGCCCGGGTCGGTGCCGGCGCGATAGGCACCGATCGAAATCAGGTCTTCGTTTTTTCGATAGGTCGCCAATTCTCGTCGCGCCGCAATGGCCGCGTTCATGGCCGCCTGGCTGACCACGTGGGGTTGCAACCGACTCAAACTTTCCAGGGGATCGATGGGCGGAAAATGACCGCCGGTTGACAAGCTCCGGTTCAACACGATGTGTCCATCCAAAAGACCACGCAGGGTGTCGGCGATCGGTTCGTTGGGATCGTCGCCTTCGACCAACACCGAGTAGAACGCCGTGATGGAACCTTGGCGGGTGCGTCCGGTACGTTCGACCAAGACCGGCAGTCGGGCAAAGACATCCGCGGGATAGCCGCGGGTGGTGGGCGCTTGGCCGGCGGCCAGGCCGATTTCGCGTAGCGCCATCGCGTAGCGGGTGACCGAATCGATCAGCAGCAGGACGTTTTCACCGGCGTCGCGAAACGATTCGGCGATGGCCGTGGCGGCCGATGCGGCGGCAACGCGTTGCGACGCGGGCCGATCGCTGGTGGCAACGACCACGACGCTGCGCGCCAAACCCTCGGGCCCCAAACAACGGTCGATGAATTCCTGCACCTCGCGGCCTCGTTCGCCGACCAGGCCGATCACGATGCGGTCCGCCTGGCTGCCGCGAGCCAGCATGCCCAGCAGCGTGCTTTTGCCAACGCCACTGCCGGCGAAGATGCCCAGTCGCTGGCCGTGGCCGCAAGTCAACAAGGTATCGATCGCCTTGACGCCCGTGGACATGGCTTGGTCGATCATGGGCCGTTCCAATGACGCCGGTGGATCACGTTCGATCGGCACGCGGACGATGCCCGCACCCGTCCCCCCCGCAC
>JBCCRW010000068.1:0-18505 GCA_039201055.1 Planctomycetota bacterium
CCAAAATCCGTTCGGAAACCGGCAAAATCCAGCAGATTGACGCTGCGATCCCCGTTCTCATCCCCGTACTTTCGAAAGAAATCATCCGCCGGCGACGCCCCGAAGATGTAATCGCCCCCCGCGGTGCCATCGCCGTCGCCATCCAAAGGCGAACCGAACGAGCCCGCCTTGGAATCGTCGATCAAGAGCCGGTATTCACCGTCGAGCAATTGACGGCCTGCGGAAACCGATGCTCCGGTGTTGAACGTCAAACGCACCACCGTTTGTTCATCAATGATGCTGATCTCCGACTCATAGGTGACCGTTTCATTCAGCGTCGTGTTGGTCAACACGAATGCGTCATCCTCCAATTGCACCCGAGAATCAAAGGTGATGGTCAGCTCGGGAATGTAGGATCGCTGATCCTCACCCTCGAAGATGGCAACCGATTCCACCTGAGACGACACTTCAATCAAATCACGGACTTCGACACCAAAGGGATCGTCGCGACCAACCAACAGGGTCCGATTGCCCAGCCGCGTGATCTGACTGGGTTGTCCCCCCGAGGGTCCGGGGTTCAGATCGACGACTTGGATGGCCCCGGAAACCAGTCCGCCGGTGACGAACAATTCGCGATCAAGATTGCCGTCGGTGAGCGCCGAGAAAAACAGCCGTCCATCGGGCAATGCCGCCAACGGAATCGGATCGCTGCTTGTGTTCCCCGGATTGATTTCATCGACAATCACCACGCTGTCGGTTTGGGTATCGTTGACAAACAGTTCGCGACCCGAATCGCCGGTGGTGGCGGCAAAGTACACCTGGTCACCCACGCCGATAAATCCGCCGGCGTCGCTGGCGGCGCTGCCGGGATTGACGTTTGCCAGCAATGCGACTGAATTGTCGCCCGAATCAAAAACATGCGGCTCACGACCGACGTTGTTGTCGCCAACGGCGGTGAAGTACAAACGCCCGTCGATGGCCGTCAAGCTTGCCGGGTTGCTGTCTTCGTTCCCGGGGCGAATGTCGTAGGTGACGACGTTGTCGCCGTCGAAGCTTTGCAATTCAAAATCGCTTGTCCCGCTATTGGGGTTGTCGATGGGCGGGACGTAACCATCGGCGACAAACATCAACAGCGATCCCACGACGGTCAACTGCGTCGGGCTGCTGCTGCGATCGGTTGCGCGGATCTCATGAAGCCGCAGCATGCCGTCCAGTCCACCGCCAAGGGTCAGCAGCGGCTCGAACGTATACAGTTCACGCCCCGTCGGCCCCGTTGCGGCAAATGCCAAGCGGTTGCCAAAGGTCGTCAGTTCGGTCGGGCTGCTGTTTAAAGCGACGGGATTGATATCTGTGATCGCGGCGGTGTTGATCACCGTGCCATCGCTGGACCAAAGTTCAATTCCCGCATCGGACGTCGGGGCGCTAAAGAAAATTCGGTCGCCGACAAATGCAAAGTACTCGGCCGTCCCGTCGTCGCCGGGCGTATGCGAAAGCGGTACCTGTGCGGTCAACTGCAACAGCGTGTCGGTCGCGGGATTCCACGTGAACACGCCCAACAAGTTGTGTGCGAACACCAAATCACCCGCGGGCGAAACGACCAGCCCCTGAATCCGATCAACGGATTCGGCGGTCACATCCAGGACCTGGGTCACGCCCGTGCCGCCTTCAGTGGCACGATAGATCGCTTGGCCATTGACGCCATCGTCGGCAACAAAATAGGTGTCGGTCCCGATCACCACGAATTGCTGCGGGTCGGAATCGGCGGTGCTGTCATTGACATTGGCGGCCAGTCCCGTGCCCGAAACCGAGCCATCGCTCGCATACAGCTCGCGGTCACCGTTGGCACCCGAAGCGGCGAAAAAGACTTGTGAACCAACGAGCGTCAGATCGGTCGGGTTGCTGCTGAGCGGGATGTTGGCTTCGTCAACGCCGGGCCGCAGATCCGCCAGCAATTCGGTGCCGATCGCGGTCCCATCGGTCACATACAATTCGCGGCCCACGCCATTGATCGGATCGATCGCCGAAAACAACATCTGTGTTTCGCTGATGGGCGTCAATTCGGAAGGCTCGGCGGACCCACCGGGTACCAAGTCAACCAACATTTCCACGTCGGTTCCGTCATACACATGCAATTCCCGGCCCGCCAAACCACTGCTTGCACCGGTGGCACGAAGCGTCGCGTTGACGATCACGATGTCGTTGTTGTCGCTGGGCAGCGAATCGTTTGGCGTATCGCCGGTGCCAAACGACATGCGGACGCGAACGTCGGTGATGCCGCCGGCATCCGGCAGGGTCAAATTGATATTGCCGGAATCTCGCGAGCCCGAAAAGTTGTTCAACACCGAACCCGAGATCGTTTGCACAGCGCTGGGCGTGGTGGTATCGCCATTGACAAACAATTCAAACACCAAGCCTTCGTCGACACCGTCGAATTGATGGCCGGTGGCAAAGCCCGAGAATGTCACTCCCGTCAAACCTTCTGGATCACTGATCGTCCATTCCCACTGGGGCGTGGGAACGTCCCCGGCGTCCGCGTCGCGAATCAATAAATCGAACAAGTCCACGCGCTCGAGCGTCACGCACGCGCCGCCGATTTGATAATCCGAATTGCTGGAACAACTCCCATCGTTGGGAATGCCCGGCAGATCGTAGTAGCGATTGTCGGCGTCATCGATTCGCATGAAGCCGCGATCTTCGTCAAAATTCAAGGTGGTCACGCCGGCATAATCGCCACCGGTGTAAAAGCTATTTTGCGACGTTAACTCCGGTGCAACGGACGCTACCGGACCCGGCCCCGCCGCACCGCTGGCGGTAAAAAACAATCGGTCGTCAAAGACGGTCAGCTCGTTGGGATTCAAGCGAGCCACCGCGCCCGATGGGTCCGGCAGCGGCGTGATCGTGTCGCCGTCGGTGGAAAACAAACGTGTCCCCGCGCCATCGTTGATTTCGGCGATGAAGATCGTCGCCCCGTTGAATTCGGTGAAGTCGGTCGGATACGAACCATCATCGCCGGGATTCAAATCCGCAACTTGCTTGGTGCCGTCAAAGGTCCCGTCGCTGACGAACAGTTCAAAGCCATCCCCGATTTCGGCTTGAAAGAACAACAGGTTGTTGGCGACACCAAACTCCTGGGGCAGCGATCCGTATTCGCTGTCGCCGTTCAGATCGCGAACCAAGACCGTCCCTTCGACGGTGCCGTCGGATTTCCAAAGTTCGCTGTTGTAGTAGCCGTTGTCGTACGCGGCAAAAAATAACGTCCCGTTGACATCGGTAAGCGATTGCGGCGGCGGGGCGCCCAATTCGTCGCCTTCGTTGATGTCGCGGACCAGCGTGGTGCCGTCGACGGTGCCGTCGCTGGACCACAACTCGTAACCATTAGTGTCGTCGTAAGCGGTAAAGAACAACACGCGATCGTTGGCGGGCCCCGACGCTGTGAGCGATTCGATACCAAAGACCTCTTCGGTGTCGGCATCAAGGACCTTGACGGTGCCGCTGGCCGATCCGTCGCTGGTCCACAAATCCTCCTCGCCGCCGTCATCGGTGGCGACAAAAAACAACTTGTCGCCAACCACGGTCAAATCACGGATGCCCGACCCGCTATCGCCGGGAAACAAATCGATCACCAATTGGGCACCGCTGCCGGACGGATCCGCGGTAAACAGTTCGCTTCCGGAGGTCCCATCGTTGGCAATGAAATACAAAGCCCCATCGAGTTCAACCAAACTTTCGGGGTCCGAGGACACGCCGACCTGATTGATGTCAGCCAGGATGCCGCTCGAAAATGCCAACAGCCGACGATCTTCCAGCAGTTCCGAGCGAAGCACGGTTCGCGACCGGCGGCCGGTTTGGGCGTGACGCCTTGAGGGAGCATGACGGCGAGAAGCCGATGGTTTGCGACCTTTCATGACGACCTGTGACGACTAGATGAAGAAAAGATCGGGTTGATAAGTCAACCCGTGGGCGGCCTCAGTGTACTCGATCGCCCCCTAGATTTGGAAACGGAGGAATCACCCACACCGGCTTGCGGCCGTCCTCTTTTGCGGATGGACCCAGGACTCCAATTCTTCGGCATTCGGGAACGATCGCGACGTCGAACAATTCATCGACGCCGGATTCGAATTCCAAGAAAGCAACCTGCTTTCCCGTATTCAAATCGACCACAACGATGCCGCACCGCATCGCTTGCCGGTCTTCGCAAATCGGGACTCCACCAAAAACCGATGTCTCACGCGCCCGGCTCATCCCGATGAACGCGAATTGGGTCGTCAACGCCAGCCCGCGGCCGTATCCGGGGTACGACGCAATGGTTTCTCGTTGCCCGCGATTTAAATCCACCCCGACCAGCGTCCCGCGCCCGCTGTCCAAAACAAACAGCCGATCCGGATGGTCCGGATGCACGCGTGGCGAATGGGGCATGCAAAAGCCCTCGGCCAAGATTTCGCCATCGGGCACTCGCATCACCACACCCCCGCTCGTTTTGCCGTCCCGCCAACCACGATGCGTGTCGGTTTGTCCCATGGCGGTGACGGCAACAATGCGGCCAGCTTCCCAAGCGATCCCATTCAGGTGACAACGATCCTCCGGTGCAAGCGCTGAAATGAACGGCGGACACCAACGCGGGACAAAATGGTGCGTGTCATTCAGCGTGCACAAACACGAAAACAACGTGTTGCACAGCCACAACTGGTTGTCGGCGTCGAAGCCCATCTCGTGGACATGAATATTGCCGGTCACGCGATAGTCGGCAGCCAAATACGCCATGTCCAGTTGGCCCTGGGGTTCAATACTTGCCGTCATTTCGGCAGCATTGCGGAGTGTCCAAATGCCCTGGGGACCGCCGATCGCCAATTGCATGCGATTCCGCGCGATCCCCATCGCACGCCGAAAGTTTGCAAACTCCAAAGTCAATTCAGGTTGATCGCCGCCGGATCCCGCCGATGTTCTTCCCACGCACACCAACTTGCCGGCCGCATAGGTCGATACCAACAGGGAAACGTTAAGATGCTGCAGGATCGGCAGGAATTGTCGGCTGTGGCGAAATCCGATTTCGCGAGTCCGCTGGGGTGTCGACGTTTCCATAGGCTCGAATAGAAAAGACTGTGCTCGAATCGAAAAAACAGTGTTCGAATTAAAAAGACTGTGCTCGAATCGAACAGACGGTGCTTGAATTAAGACATGGTGCGAGAGTTAAAGCAGAACGAGGCCGCGTCATCGCGGCCCAAGCGAAAACGCCCGAAGCGGCGGCCGTGGTGGTGGCGGCTGATCCGGGTGTTGCTGCTGGCCTATTTGATCATTGTGATCCTGATGGCGTACCGAGAAAACCAAATGGTTTACCCGGGCGCGTATTTTTCGGACAAACCTCCCGCCAAACAAGCGGCGGCACCCTTCGAGTCCTTTCAGTACCCATCGCCCGGTGGATCCGAGCTGACCGGCTACGTGCTCAAGCGCGGCACTTCGGCCGATTGGGTGGTGTTTTATCACGGCAACGCCACTCGGGCCGATCAAATGTTCGGCTGGATGGAACGTCTGGCCGATGCATTCAACGCCAATGTCGCGGCGATCGAATACCGCGGTTACACCGACGATCACCAACCCAGCGAATCGAAGGTGATTCGCGATGCCATCAGCGGCACCCGAACGCTCATTGAAAAACATAGCATCACACCGGAGAACTTGGTCTTGTACGGTCGTTCGCTCGGTGGTGCCATCGCCGCCGGCGTCGCCGTCGACACCCAGCCGTCGACGCTGATCCTGGAACGCACCTTTGATTCGGCCGTTCGCGTGGCAAGCCACTATTATCCCTGGTTGCCGGTTCCGTGGATCATGAAAAACCGTTTCGACACGTCCGCCCGCTTGACCCAGTTTTCCGGTGACTTGATCGTGGTTCACGGCCCCGATGACGAAGTCGTGCCGTTCCAGGCCGGCAAACGCTTGTTTGACAATGCCGGTACAAGCGACAAACACTGGATCGAGCCCGCTTCGCTGGGACATTTGGATCCGGTTCCCGATTCGCTGCTTGAAGAAATTGCCACCGCCGCCAAACAGCTTCGACAAACGCCGCCGTGATGATGCCTGATGATGGGTCGCTGCGCCGGCACTACTTTCGACGCCTGGCGATCGGCGTCGCGCTGCTGGCGATGCTTGCCGTCCCGGCGGCGATTCATTCCAAAGCGGCAATCGATTCGCTTCACAACAGCCCGGCCGATTGGCTGCCCGATGGCGTCCCCGTCAAAGCGCGTTTCAATGAATTTTCCGAGCGTTTTGATGTTTCGGATTTGCTGCTGATCTCCTGGCCGGGCGCGACGCTTGAATCCACGGGCGTGGACCGCGCGGGCGATCTGCTGCGGCCTTTGTGTCGCCAAAACGATGCGGACGACCGCCTGGTGGAAGTCCAGACCGAAGCGTTGCCTGCATGGGCCGGAACGTTTCGTGAACAGATTCGCCGGTTGTGCGATGATCACGAGCCCTTGACCTGGTGTCGAAGCGGCACCGAGACCCTCCGCCGCCTGACGGCGTCTCCGGTGCGACTGTCTGATCGTGTCGCGCGGCGGCGACTGGCGGGAACGCTGGTGGGCCCCGATGGATCGCAAACGTGCTTGCTGGTGTCTTTGGAACGTTCCGCATCCGACAGGCGGCGGGAATTGCTGCCGCGGATGCGCCAGGCGATCGCGCGGCTTTGCGATGTCGACGTGCAATCGGTCGCCATGGTCGGCGGCCCGCTCGACGGTGCCACCGTGGACACCGAATCGATTCGGTCGATCGATACCTTTTCGCCGCCTTCATCCTTGATCGCCGCAGTTTTGTGCTTGCTGTGTTTGCGTTCGATCCCTTTGACCGCCGCAATCGTCTCGGTCGCCGTCATCGGCCAGGGGATGGTGCTGGCAATGGTGTATTACACCGGCCGCGACATGAATGCGGTGTTGATTGTCCTGCCACCCTTGGTGTTCGTGTTGACGGTGTCGGCGGGGATTCACATGAGCAATTATTTTTTGGACATCGTTCGCGAATTCCCCGGTCAAGCAAAGTCCGCATCCGCCTTCGCGGCGATGCGTGCCGGGGTCATGCCATGCTGCTTGGCGACGGCGACCACGGTCGTCGGCCTGTCGTCGCTGTTGTTGGTGCGTTTGGAACCGGTCCGAATTTTCGGCGCGGTCGCTTCGCTGGGCGTCGCGATGACATTGTCGCTGCTGATTTTGATTTTGCCCGGCGCGATGTTGTTGTCCGGCAGCGGCAAAAAAACTCAAACCCGTTCCGGTGATCGCGACCGGCCGTCAACGGTCGAATCACCCGGTGGCGTGGCGCGCTTTGTCCGCAAACGCTTGCTGCAACCGTGGCCCATTATCTTGGGCTTCGCCGCGTTATCGTTTTTGACCGCCTGTGGACTGGGCGGCATGACCAGCAGCGTGAATGTGCCGCGAATGTTTTTGCCCGAAAGCGACATTCGTCGGCAATACGATTGGTTCGAAGAACACCTCGGACCGACCGCCACCGGCGACATCGTCTTGGAATATCCCGACGATGATTCGGATCGCCTGCAACGACTTGCCGAAGTGTCGCGGGTGCATGCGGCGATGCTGCAGGTGCCCGCCGTCGGCGGCGTGTTGTCGCCAGCGACGTTTTTGCCCGCGATCCCAAAATCAAGACGTCTTTCGGACGCGGGCACGCGAAGCGTGATTCGCCGCTTGGTCGCCGACCCCGAATCTTCGGTCGGCAAATTGGGCTACATCGCGCGGCAGGACGGAATCGAAACATGGCGTGTCACGGTGCGTTTGCATCAATCGGGCGATGCAAACTTTGGCCCCCGAATCGCCGCCATCACGCGTGCCGCCCGAATGGCCGTTGCCGACTTGGAATCGCCACCGGCCGTTTCCATGACCGGTCACGTCGTCGTCGTCGAATCGTCCCAGCAAATCCTGCTCAGCGATTTGTTCAAAAGTTTCGTGGCCGCGTTCGGCATCATCGCGATCGTGATGGTCGTGATGCTGCGGTCACTGGTGGGTGGATTATTGGCCATGCTGCCCAACCTGTTCCCCACGCTGATGCTGTTTGGAACGATGGGCTGGCTGGCGATCCCATTGGACATCGGATCGGTGATGAGTGCCTCGGTGGCTCTGGGCATCGCGGTCGACGACACCGTGCATCTGTTGTCGCGTTTTGGATCGCGTCGACAACGGGGTTTGGGCCAAATCCGGGCGGCCTTTGGAGCCCTTTCGCAGTGCGGCATGGCGATGGCACACACCACGATCGTCTGCGGTTTCGCCCTGATGGCGTACTACTTTAGTGACTTTGTCCCGACCAGCCGGTTTGCGTTGTTTATGTTCGCACTGCTGGCCAGCGCGTTGCTGGGCGTGCTCATTCTGCTTCCGGCGATGATGGCCAGTCGGCTGGGACGCTTCCTTTCCCGTGGTGCCGCATCCGATCCCGAAGCCACCGTTTACGCGGATGTTGAACCCGTGCTGGATACTCGCCGGTTGTAACCCATTAAGCCAAAATCGTTAATCTGAGAATCCAATGATTTACAACCCCGATCGTCGCGCCGCCCTGGCTGGCCTGGGTGGTCTGGGTGGTCTCGCCGGCACTCTGGCCGCGACCACGTGGCTGCCATCGTTCGCAGGGGCCGGCGAAGACAACGCGAAGCTTCAATCGCCATTGATTTGCACTCAGGCATATCCCTGGATGACCTTTGATCGACGCGAAGGCATCGACTTTGTAGCGCATGGTCAGCGATTGATGGCGGCGATCAAGACGGCCGGCATCGCGGGGTACGAACCGATCGTTGAATCGGAGGAAGACGCACAGCATTTAAAGCAACGCTTGAAGACCTTCGGTTTGCAAATGCCGTCCATTTATGTCAACAGCAAGCTGCATGACTCGGGAACGTCCACCCAAAGCATGACGCGGGTTTTGGGCATCGCAAAAGCACTCAAACCACTGAACGCTGGCATCATCGTGACGAATCCCGAACCGATCCGCTGGGGTGGCGACGAGGACAAAACGGATGCGCAGCTGCGTCATCAGGCCGAATGTCTAAACCGGCTTGGCGAATCCCTGCGTCAAAACGGCCAAACACTTGCGTATCACAATCACGATGCCGAACTTCGCCAGGGCGGCCGCGAATTCCATCACATGCTGGCCGGAACGAATCCGGAAAACGTGAAATGGTGCTTGGACGCGCACTGGATCTATCGCGGCTGCGGCAATTCGCAGGTCGCTGTTGAAGACTGCGTGAAAACGTACGCATCGCGAATCGTCGAATTGCATCTTCGCCAATCCGACGCGGGAGTATGGCGCGAGGACTTCAGGGTGCGTGGTGATTTGGACTATGGCAAATTGCTGGGCGGGTTGATCGAATTCGCGGCTCAGCACAAAACCGCGTGGGGTGCGAGCAAGCTACCTTTGTTGGTCTTGGAACAATCCGTGGAGGACAAATCACCGCGGCAGTTCAACGCGACAACGGCCCACCAACGCGGCCGAGAAAACTTGGAAGCCTGGCTCAACGCCGCCGACGTTTCTGAATCTTGAGAAGGCACCAATGCCATCGGCTTCACTTGTTCGTCGCACCGAACGGGCGATTCACTTCCAGGCGAATCACCACGGGCTTGGAACCCGTTGGGATATTTTTGCGAACGATGATCGAGGAAGTCGGTATCGTGCCGATCGCGGGAGCAAATTGTAAATCGTATTTGCCCTCAAGCAGCTTCCGCAGTACGAATTCCCCGTCGGCATTCGTTTCGCGATCGCTCGCATAAGCGTGCCCGAGAAACTGATAAGACTCGACGCCATTTGTTCCTCCACGTCGCGAATCGGCCAGGGAAACTCGTAGGCCCTCGATAGGTTGATCGTTTTGATCGACCACCTTGCCGACGATCTGTGCGTCGCCGCGATACAGGTCCAGCGTGGCGGCTTCATGCCGTGATTCGGAAACTTTTTGTGCCCCGAATCCACGGCCAATGCCAACATTTTCTCCGGGAAAGTTGAACGACCCGACCGTGTAGCTGCCGTCGCGTGGAACGATTGTTCGGTAGCGTCCGTCGGGACCGGTTTCCGTCCACAAACGATCACCCGTCACGACGCGGTAGGCAACGCCACCACCGACCCGCATCGGTTGCGAACCTTTATTCTCGTCAATCAAAAGACGGACACCCGTCGCCGGAGCACCATCGATCCGGATCAACCCGGTCACTTCGCAGGCTGGAATCATTGTGAAGGCTGGCGACGCTTCGTCGATCGCGTCGACGGGAATCTGAACCAGGTACGGTTTGTCACCCCGTATCAGGCTGACATCGACGCGAGCCCCCGGATTCCACGACGGATCCGGAGTGAAAGAAAATTCCCCACTCGGACTCAGTGCGATCGGTTCACCGATATTTTCGAAACTGATTCCGTTGGGTGACGGTTGGCCGGGTCGTGAAATCGATCGCGGCACACGAATGACGGCTACCGCCCCGGCCGCCGGTTCGCCGCCAGGAAGCTGCACGGAGACGCGTCTTGGCTTTCGCCGTGGGACGATGATTTCAAGTGGTTCGACTTTCTTATTCGCGACGATTTCGACATCGGCCCCCGGAAACCCAACCGCCCGTAGCGGGTCGTTGGCAAAGATGCCGGTGCGTTGGTCCGGCCAGTCGTACGACCGATCGGCTCCGTACGCGAAAACCCTTTGTTTGCCGACACGAAGGGCGATGGTGAAGCTTCCATCTTCGCCGCTTATTGACGGGACTCGCGACGCAATTTTATGGTCCGGATGCAGCGTCCGCACCATCGCGTTGGCGATGGGATCTCCGTCGGCAGTCCGCACCGTTCCGGAAACGATCGTCACAGGATCGAAAGCGATATTTGCTTTCACCGATCGTGTATTCCGATCCCACTGGACGGTCTTGACCTGCTGAATGCGTGCACCATCGCGTTTCACTTCCGCCCGCAAATCCGTCGGATTGGGATAAACAATCGTTCGATCGCGGAATTCGGTGCTGACAACTAGCTCATATCGCCCATTCGTGTCTGAAACTGTGTGTGCGGGACCCGTCGTGAAGGCAATTTTTGCATCAGCAATCGGTTCTCCATCCGGACCCGTCACGATTCCTTCAATGCGAACACCTGGATCGGCAATGATCACTGCGGGGTTCGGTTGTGGATTGATCCGGTTTCGACGCGATTCGCGTCGCGCCAGGCGCTCCGAATCATCCGTTAGCACCTGAGCGGCCGAGCCCTGATAGCCGTCAGCGATCACGTAGACTTCGAGGACCGATTCGATTGGGATTCCGCGTATCTCAAAAGCACCGTTTGCGTCGGTCAAGATCTTTGCAAACGGCAATGACCCAAAAAACGAAAGGTCGTCCCAACTTGACAGTCTTCCGGCCTCAAGCCTGCCGAACCGCACCTCCGCGTTCTCGATTGGCTCTCCCTGTTCGGTTTGATATCGACCCCGAACGATGGTTGTTGGTTGCAACGCCAAGTCAGTCTTGCCAACGATTTTCCAGTCGCTGGCGATTTTCGACCCGGAAACCGCCGAGGCGTCCTTGGGTAGCACTTGAAGTTTTTGCCACCCAAAGCCTGCGCTGCGCGATTTCGCCAACAACGTCCAAACACCGCCGGGTTTGATGTCGTTTCCGAGCGAGTTCTTTTGGGGCTGCCCGGTCCAACGCGACGGGATGGGCGCGGTGATTTGGTAGCGACCCTTTGGATCGACTTTCGCCACGGCAGTGATCAGTCGATACGGCCGTTTCCCCGCTTCCTGCCACGTTTCGCCTTTGCTGACACGCGTCTGAAAACGCTGGTTCAAATCATCCCACAGGACCACGATCGCGTCGTCGACGGGATTGCCCTGCCGATCCTGGATGACGCCACCGAGGGTGATCGTGTTCTCGCCCGTCTTTGTTGATGCCGATCGCGTTCGCAATAGCTGCTCAAATCGGTCATCCAAATCCAGCGATGCCTCCACCACCAGCGGCATTTCAGGTTGGTCGGCTTTGCCGGTTTGATAAAGCGTTCCCAGTGACAAAGCAAGCAGCAAACAAATCAATCTCTGTCGCAATGTTCTAAGCCTCGGTAGAAGGGTGTCACTTTCAAACTAGCTAGGTCGCCGGAAGTTTATCGGATCGCAATTCAATAGTGTGATTGAAGCGTTACTGATCTTCGATATCTCGGCTCACCGATGCAGTCTTCAGGGACCCGAGATTGCGGCGACAGCCGCGAGCCGGGCCCGTGCACTGAAACGTGTTCCGCGGAAGCAAACGTCCACCGGCCCGACGCGTGGCTGTCGCCACACCTGCGGCTCACCCGTGCGGTCTTCAGTGAGCCGAGATTACGGCCTGTGCCGCGAGCCGGGCCTGTGCACCTTTGCTGCACCCCAATCGCGAAGCGATGGCAGGTTGTAGCCCCGGACGCAAGTCCGGGGAACTGGATCACAACGCATCTCAAGTCGCGGAGCGACGACAGGAGCGGGCTGTGGGATGCCGTGTGACGCTCACGGGGTACCGGCGGCCAGCGTCTCGCCGCTCACTGATCGACAGGCCGGTCGGCGGTCCGCGAACTCGCATCCGGGGCTATTGGATGCCGTGCCTTCGACACGCAGGCCGCGAGCCGGGCCATTGCACCGAAACGTGTTCCGCCGAAGCAAACGTCAACCAACCCGACGCGTGGCTGTCGCCACACCTTCGGCTCACCCGTGCGAAGCTTAAAGGTTCGCCGGGTGCACGTAGGGCTTGCGATACTCGCGACGCAACAACTTGTTCGCTTCGTCGTCGCCCGGGATCGTGTGGGTCGCGGGATCAAAATTCAACTTCCGACCCAACGTGAGCGAATTGTTGGCCAAAATACACGCCGCGCTGCTGATGTGACCCTGCTGGATGTCGGCGATGGGCTCCGACCGATTGTCGATCGCGTCCAGAAAGTTTCGCATGTGAGCCCGGATCGCCGATGCGACATGCAATTCGAGATTCCATTTCTTTTGATCCGATGCATCCGTCGGAAACCGGTCCAATTCGATCAGCGCTTTGCCGGTCAGCTTTTCTCCGCCACCGCGTGGTGTGAATTCGTACTTTTGCACGGACAATTTCAGCGTTCCCTTGCTGCCATACAAAACCGCCGCCCAGGGAAAATCGGGATCGGGAGCGGAACCCCAACTGCGGTGCGTCCAAACCACATCTAAGTCGCCAAATTCATAGGTTGCCCACTGCGTATCGGTGATATTGGCCAGGGAATCCGTTTGTACCAGGATGCCGCCGTGGCTGGTCACACTCTTGGGCCATCCCAAATCCAGCTGCCAACGGACCAGGTCCAACATGTGGACGCACATGTCGCCGACGATGCCGTTTCCGTATTCCATGAACGCACGCCACTTTCGCGGGTGAATCAATTCGTTGTAGGGAATCTTGGGCGCCGGGCCGCACCAGGCGTCGTAATCCAGATGCGGTGGCGGATCGATTGTCGGCGGATTCTTGTTGGCTCGCATGTGGTAGTAACAACACACTTCGGCATGTGCGATTTCGCCCAGCAACCCGGCATCGACGATTTTTTGCTTGGCCTCGATCAAATGCGGTGTGCTGCGGCGCTGCGTGCCGACTTGGACGACCCGTTTGTGTTTTCGGGCGGCATCGAGCATCGCTTTGCTTTCCAACACATCGACGCCGGTGGGCTTTTGGACATACACGTCCAAGCCCGCCGCAACCGCGTCAATCATTGGCAGCGCGTGCCAATGATCCGGAGTGTCAACCAGGACGATGTCCAGGCCACCGGCGGCCAACAAGTCCTTGTAGTTGGCGTAGGTCTTGGGCCGCTGCTTGCTGACTTGGCGACTTTGAAACAAGTCAGCGGCTTCGTCGAGCATCTTGGAATCGACATCGCACAGCGAGACGACTTCGACCGGTTCGATGTTTAACAATTGCAGCAAGTCGCATTTGCCATACCAGCCGCAACCAATCAAACCGACTCGCCGGCGTTTGTCGTCGGCGACGTGGAATCGGCCCGATGCATGGTCCGGGGCAGCCGCTCGCGTGGAAGTCGTTAGCGAAGCGGCCGTCGCGGCCGCGGTTCCGGCTTGTAAAAATTGTCGGCGATCCATTGTCGATTCGGGGCGCTGGAGGTGCTTTGGGGACGAAGCTTGCCGGGTAAAACGACAAACTTCAACGACCCTCCAGTGTACCTGCTTCGTCATTCAGCAAGCGGCTGGCGACCGTATCGGCAAACAGAATTCCGCGGTCGGTCAATTGCAAGATCGCCTTGTCGTCGGTGATCAAATGGTGCTGGCGAAGCCAAGCGATCGCGGCATCGGCAATCGTTCGGATGTCGACGCCACTCTTGCGATGGATTTCGTCAAAGCCAATGCCGTCCATCATTCGCACGCCGAACGCGGCGATCTCTCGGGCATATTGATGCGGCGGGATCGTTTCGTTTTCCGCGATCGCCGATTGTCCAGCTTCGATGCGTTTCAAATAGTTCGTCACGCTGCGATGATTGACCCGTCGGGCACCGGCCACGAACGAGGCGGCGGCGGGCCCAAAGGCAAACCAAGGCTCGCCCTTCCAATACGCCAAATTGTGTCGACATCGAAAACCGGGACTCGCGAAACTGCTGACCTCGTAGCCGGCCAGCCCGGCGGCCGCGACTTTGTGCCGAGCCGATTCGTACATGGTCGCCTCGTGGTCCTCGTCGACTTCCGCCAGATCACCGTGCAGCCTTCGAGACCAAAATCTCGTGCCCTTTTCGAACGTCAACGCGTATGTCGAAAGATGACGAATCGGCAACGACAACGCGGTGTCCAAATCACGCATCCATCGCCGAGGTGTTTCACCGGGCGCGGCAAAGATCAAGTCGATGGAAACATTTTCAATCTGCTGGGCGGCACAACGAATGGCCTCGCGGGCCTGTTCGCCGGTGTGTCCGCGTTCCAGGGTACGCAGCTTTTCATCGTCAAACGACTGCACGCCCATGCTGATGCGGTTGATTCCCAAGTGTTTCCAAAGCTCGATACGCTGCCCGTTCACATCCTCGGGATTGGCCTCCAAGGTGATCTCGGTTTTTTGATCGACGGCAAAGCGATCACGCAGCGTTTTCAACAAGCACTCGAGGTCTTGGTTGCTCAGGTGCGACGGTGTGCCGCCGCCGATAAACAGCGTGCCGAGCGGAAACCGTGGGTCGCCGGACGACGGAGCGCCAAATGCGGCTCGGGCGGCGGCCAATTCCGCGTCGATTTCGCGAGCGATCGCGTCCAGGAAACGCCGTGCCAAATCATCGCGTCGTGTCGTGATTGAAAAATTGCAGTAACCACAGCGACGCACGCAAAACGGCACGTGCACATAGACCGATCGGGGCGGTATGACGCTTAGATCCACAATTTTAGCCGGCCATCCAGACCGTTTGGCAATCGCTTGTCGACGAAGCGACGCACCTGGCGATCGTTGTACCGCGTGCTCAGGTGCGACGCGATGATCAATTCGTTGTTGAAACGATCGGCGCGCTTGACAAAGTCATCGATGTGCGTGTGGCCGTGTTTGTGGATTTTGTCCTTGCGGTGTTCGGGGGCAACAAAGGTCATTTCCGCGATCAAGATTTTGGCATCGAAAAATTCGGGATTGCGGTCCACGCCCGCCGGCGCGGTGTCGCCGGTGTAGGCGAACATCGGGACGCGATGTTGGTTGGTGATTTCGACGCCTGAGAGCTTCAAGTCACGAATTTCCGGACCGCTGAGGTGGGTGAATTCGGACTTTAGTTTGTTGCGTCGTTGGTGAACGACGAATCCAAACGCTTCGATCGTGTGCCGGACCGGCACGGCGGTGACCGTGTATTCGCGGCTGATTTCGATGACGTCGCCATCAAGCAGGCCGATCAATTCGCAGGGCATGCCGCCGCGATCCAAACGCCGAAACATTTGCAGCATGTCCCAAGCGGCATCGACGGCATTGTCGGGCAAATACACGACCGGCGGTTCCATTTTCATCATTCGCCGCCGTGAAACGTAGGCGGCCAGTCCCGCGATGTGATCCAGGTGGGCGTGCGAGATGAACATCGTGGGCGTGCCGACAAAGTCCCAGGGGCAAACGCCGCAATCGAACAGCAGCTTCAATTCGTTGACACGCCAGCACGTTTGCACGGCGGCCCGGCTGTATCCTTCGACGGTCATGCCGGCGTGGTGATGCGAAAGCATCGGAATGTTTTCGATCGCGTGTTCGGCGTGATTGTCGATCGAAGGTTCCTGCGTCGTTGGATTCAAGGCTTGCGAAAATTCGGGAGGATGGGGGCTGCGTTGCCGGCGGCGACTAGCGGGGGCGACCGGGCATTCCCGCCGTTTGCATTTCAGAAGCGTCGTAATTGTCGACCTCGTTCACTTGAAGACTCTCCCGATAGTCTTGGGTTCGCACCACGACGATATCGCCAAAGTCATCTTGTTGGACGGCGGCACCGTGATGGCGAGTCAATTCGAGGGTGGCGAGGAACCAACCAATCAATGCCGACTTGTGGATGCCGCCCTCGAGCAATTCGATGAGGGCGACCCGGTCGCGATCCCGCAGCGATGTGTGAATCCGCTGCATATAAACATGGATCGGCGTGTCGTCATAAACCACTTCGGTTTCGGGCGGTCCACCGGCCTCACGCATGATCCGGCCAAAGGCACTGACCAAATCCCAAATTTGCAAATCAACAATGGGCTGATCGGCGGGATCCAGGCGTTTGCGTGGCAGATCGTCGGCCAAACGCTCGTAGCGGTTTTGCCAACGGCTACCCATTTCGTCCAGCACCGCTGCCGCGTCGCGAATCTCTTTGTATTGCAGCAGTCGCTGGACCAATTCCGAGGCTGGGTTGTCGACAATTTCTTCGGTTTCATCCGGGTCGACCAACTTGGGCAACGCGGCTTGGCTTTTCATTTCCAGCAACGTCGAAGCCAAATCGAGAAAATCGCCGATGCCGGCCAAATCCAGCTCTTGCAACAGGTCCAAGTATTCGACGTATTGGTCGACCAGTGTGGCCAGCGAAAGCTCGGAAAGTTCCAATTCCTGGCGGCGGACCAGGTACAGGAGCAAATCCAGAGGGCCTCGATAAAGCGGCAGATCAATCCGAAATTCCATGACTCGATTGTAGCCACGACGATCGATCAATCGCCAGCGGCATGTTCGATTCCCAAGACAATCGATTCTTTCGGGCCGCCCGCACGGCGACCGACACAAACCGGATGACGGTCCACGGCGGCACAGTGGTCCAGATCGGCTCGCATGCCCGCGGCGATTAGATTCCTGCCACCCAACCCGTCAGCCAATTCGGACGCCAATTCATCCCTGGGAACGTCACCGGCCGCGCGATTGCCCAGGCGGTTTCGCCAAAAGTCCAAGACCAGCTTGGCACCGTCATTCAAATGGTGCGGCTCGGTTTGATTGGCAACGCTTTGATCGTGTTGGCAAACCAGTCCGTGCACCATCGCGCCGGCAAACAAAATGTCCTCGAGCGTTTCCACACCATTGGTGCCGGCGCACCAGAACACGATTTCGCTTGCCGACGTCAAAGCCCGCAGCGTTGCCGAATAATTGACGAACGAACCGGCCAATAGTCGATCGCACCGACTTGCCGCCTGGAACGCTCGAGTGCCATTGGTGGTTGTCATGGCCAGCGACATTCCGCCAACGGCCGCGGGCACATAGTCGCCGGGAGAATTGCCGAGATCGAAATCGGAAATTCGATGGCATTGACGTTCCCCGCAACGCAGCCAACGGTCGGGGTGGTCTTGAGTCGATGGAAAATGCCGCGCCGCGTTGACATCTGCAAAGGTATGCACCGCGCGAGCGCCGCCGTGTAAGGCGGCCGCGATCACGGACGTGGCCCGCAGCACATCGATCACGACAACGGTTTTGTAGGCCAACCAATCGGCATCCGCGTCGCGCGTCAGCAGCACGGCGTGGATCATGGCGTCAAATAGCGCAGCCAGTTGCGAATCGGTTGACCATTCACATACGCCTTGGGTTGCCCGATGATGCCGCGACCGACTTCGATCGGATACCGATCTTGCCCAAGCGACAGCAGGGCGCCGGCGGGCGCCGATGATCCGGCGACCGCACCGAGCGGTGGGTTGCCGACGACCGGAGCACCCAGTCCGCCCAGTGGAGTGGAAAATGTGGGCGGAGCGGATACCGCCGGCGGCGCGGACAACGAAGGCGCGGGGGCCGGGAATGAGCTTGCCGCGGGGAACGAAGCCGCCGGAGCACATCCGGCCACCGGCATGACGTAGCCATTTAAATATGCAGTCCGCGGTGCTTGCATCGCTCCGGTGTAACCGGATGCACCTGTGACCAGCGGTGAATTCCCGATGTTGGCAACGTTGTCGATTTGCGGCGGCGCCATGGGGGTCGAGTCGCTGGCAAACGCTTCGCTCGACTGCGTGTTCCCAGCCCGCGTGTTCCCAGCCCGCATGTTCCCCGCCCGTTCGTCCCGGATGGGTCGGCCGGGTGCGAACCCGCCGGCCGGTGGATTGGCCGGAACGTTGACGCCCGGATTGGGTAGGGTCCGTCGCGGCGGATTTTCCACCGAAAGCGGCCGCCCGTCG
>JBCCRW010000069.1:0-18197 GCA_039201055.1 Planctomycetota bacterium
ATTCGCCAAACACCGTGCTCACAAACACGCGTCTGTGACTTCTCAATCGCGGGTCGGAATGCCTGCCAAAATGCGGCGCTGCAACGCAACCAAAAGGGTCAACTGGCAATCCATAAAGTCGTAAACCAATCGCAAATCAAGAGAGTTGGTTTGCAACCCCATCGATCCCAGACCCGCGTGGATCACGACCGGTAGGGTACTTTCGATTTCAAATTGGTCCAACTTCGCACGTGCATTGCCGACAATGATATTGGCCAATTCGCCGACCGCGTCGACAACTTCTTGGTCGATGGATGATGCGTTTTGTCCCAACAATGCATTGGTCCATCCCAGTGCCGACCGTTCGCTCATCGTCAGCGTCATCGACCCATTCAATTCGCCGGTCCACCCGATCACCACCGACAAGGCGGAAGCATCACCCGACAAGCGTGGCGATGGTTTCAAGAGTGCAACCGCCTCGCTTCGGTCAATCTCGATTTCCAACATCGATCGAAACGTTTTTCGTACCGACAAATCCAATGCGTCGACCAAAGTTTGTTCAGTCAATTCATTGATGATTGACATTTTCAAGCCCCTCTGTGTTGTTCGAGTTTTCGCTTGATTTCCTTCAAGCTCAAAAGGCTAGCTGGTAGGTAACGACCGAAAATCACTTAAAAGTTTCTATGTAACAAATTCAGCCCGCCCACAATGGGGATAGTCCAATGTTACCAGTTGTGGGGTCAGTGGAAATCAGGCGTAAGCTATCCAAAATTCAACGTCATGATGTATGGCTGAGCGGTTGCATCACAATCGAATACCAATCCGTGGTGTACGTTTCAAATCCCGGGGCGTGCGCGTGACCTATGCACCAGCGCTGGTCTTTATCATCCGCCACGTAGAATCCTTTCGCTGATTTGAAGACACGCTGCATCTCGGAAATGCGAAGGTTTTCACCTAAGGCTCGGTCTTGATTTGACGCCAAGATTTTTCCCTCGCGCGAAATGATATATGCCTGCGTGACGGCTTGCTCCTGCACGGGCACCGGAATGTTATCCAAGATCGGCTGGGCCAAACCCTGCCAATTGAAAAAGATGCCCAGGGCTCCCAGGATATCACCCCGTGCATCACCGTGTTCACGTACACCACAGGAATAGACGGCCGTCGGGCGGTTTTGCATGACCGCGGACGCGTGCGGCGGATCGAAACCGTATTCATCACCCGAACGACTCGCAATCGCGTTGGTGAACCAATCAGCCTTTGAAAGATTTTCACCGACGCAGCGAAATTGGTCAGGTCGTCCGTTGGCAACGACACGGCCGGACGCGTCGCAAAGCAAAAGGTCGTGGTAAACGGTGTATGCGTCCAGGATGACCCCCAGCCGCTTGCTTGCATACCTTAACGATTTTTCGTTGGGGTCCGACAAACCGTCGACCAGGCTACTGTCGGTGGCCCACCAACGCACATCACAGGTCCGCTCATAGAGATTGCGGTCGATCAAATCGATATTCGTGAGTGCCAGATCGCTCAGACGCGTACCGCGGATGGTCGAATCAATCATCGACATCAATTCGGCGGTCTTATCGCGTGTACGCGACGCCATCTCGTTGGCAATGTGTGATGTTTTGTCGGACAGGTTTTGCATTTCTTCGGCCACAACGCTGAAGGCGGCACCATAGGTTCCCGCGCGAGCCGCCTCGATGCGTGCATTGAGTGCCAGAACCTTGGTTTCGGAATTTACCGAGTGGATCTCGCCGATCGCCGATTCAAGGGCGACCGACAAATCACCCACCATTTCAGTAACGGTGTTATTCGAACTGCCCTTGTCTGCCGATTCGCCGGCGTGGTTTTGGGAATTGGACTTCGGTTGGACTTCGCGTTTGTGAAGCGTTGTGGACATATTAGAAAAGAAACTTTGTTGGAACGTTCGTTCGAACGTAGTGGTGCGGTCTTTGTTGGACGGGTGTTATTGACCAAACAGTTCTTTGCAGTGGCCTGTGGTTCGGAATTGACCGACCAGCGACCGCATTTCGTCCGCCAAGCGAAGCAATTCCTCGCCGCTGGATCGGCTTTGGTCGGCGTTGGTGACGGTGGATTCAAGCACGTCGTCGACTGCGGCCATGTTGTTGTTGATTTCTTGACTGGCGGTTGCCGATTCGGCGACGCCACGTGCGACCGACTGGGCCAATTCGGCGGACGATCCGATGTGCCCGGCGATATCGTTGGTCGTCGCACGTTGCTTTTCGACGGCGCCCGCGATCGCGGCGCTCAATTCATTGACTACGGCGATGACGCTGCTGATTTGTGCGATGGAATCAACGGCTTCATTGGTGCTGCCCTGCATGGCTTCGATGCGTGACCGAATGTCCTCGGTCGCCGTTGCGGTTTGCTTGGCAAGCTCTTTGACTTCGGTGGCCACGACCGCGAAGCCTTTACCGGCCTCACCGGCTCGGGCCGCTTCGATGGTCGCGTTCAGTGCCAATAGATTGGTCTGTTCGGCGATGTCCTCAATGACTTCAATGACGCGGCCAATTTCGTCGGCGGCACCATCCATATTGGAAATCTTGATGTTGCTTTTTTCAGCAGCTTCCGAAGCTTCGCTTGCAACGGCTGCGGACCTCTCGGCATTCTTTGCAATTTCGGCCATGGTCCGCTTCATCCCTTCAATAGCGCGGCTGACCGTTGTCATCCCGGCGCTCATTTCCGCGGTACTCTTGGACATTGATCCGATATTACCGCTCAATTCACCCGCTGCTGTCGTGACGTTTTCACTTTTTCGTTTGGTTTCGTTGGCTCCATCGGCCAGCGAACGGGCGGACTCGGAAAGTTGATTGCTGGCCGACCCGAGTGTGGTGGCACCATCGGAAATCGAATCAATGATTTCGGCGATGCGAGTGACAAAGCGATTGAAGTTTCGCGACAGGTCCCCCAATTCGCCGGTCAAGTTTTCGTCCAATCGACGTGTCAAATCACCTTCACCCTCGGCGATGTCCTGCAAGGTCGCGACGGTCGAATCGATCGGGTTGACGATGCTGCGGGTAAAAAAGAACCCGACCAAGCCAATTGCGATCGCTGCCAGCACGCTGCACGTGACGGCCGTCCACAGACACTTCGCCTGAACGCTGGATGCCATGGCCACCAAACTGTTCGCACTAGCATACGCTTCATCGCGATTGATCTCGGTGGAAATCGCCCAGTGCAGTCCCAGCACTTTGATCGGTCCATAAGCGGCCAAAACGGTTTCGCCTAAGAAGTTCTTGCTTTCTTCGATACCCCTTTTCCCAGCGAGTGCCTGGCGGATCGCGCCGGAGTGTAGTTTGTCATCGCCACCACGAAGGTAGGTGTTGGCAAGCGTGAATTCTTCACCGCCACGTTTGGGGTCGCAGCGCAGACGACCGTTGGATCCCAGCACCAGTGTTTGCCCGGATTCGCCCAATCCCGCTTCACGAGCGATCAATTCCTTCAAGCGATCCACGGGCATTTGGAACATCAGCACACCGACCCGTTTGTCTCCGTCAAAAATCGGACTGGCGATAAAGGACGCCGGCGCTTCGTAGCTGGGGTAATAGCATTCGAAGTCCTCCAAAACGACCTCGCCGGCATTGTCTAGCGTCAACGCCTTTTCAAATGCTCGAGCGAAATTGGTATCGCGGTAGGGCCCATCCAAAAGGCTTGTCGCAAAGTCCAATTCCTTGAAGACGCTGTAAACAATGTGCCCGCTTTGGTCGTCGACGATGAAAATATCGTAGTAGCCGAAACGCTCCAGAAAATTTCGAATCGACGGATGAAAGCGTTTGTGGATGCGGCTGTAAGTGGTTTGGTCGTCCGCAGAATCCAAATGATGTTTTTCACCCAGGGCACCTGGATTGGCAAACACATAACTGTGCTGTAACGCGATTTCACGGGGGCTTAGGGATGCCAGTCGTGCCAGCGCGTCGTGATCTTTACCCTCGTTTTCCGCCAAATACTTCGCCCCGAATTCATCTCGGTAAAACGTCACCAGATCGGCCCGCATGCGATCCACGTCGCCGGAATCGAGCTGCCGTTCGTTTGGAATATCCACAAAGGCTTGCTTGAAGATCTTGGTCGCTTCGACAACGCCCGGCGAATCGCTCATCGTGATGATTTGATCGCGAATCAAATGCAAGTAATCTTCAATTTCTTGGGTTTTTAGATCGCGGATCGATCGCAATTGTTCTTCGGTGGATTCACCAAGATCCTTGACGGCGTTGCGTCCCAATTCCTCGTTACCACGCTGGGCGGTGACGTAGTTGACGCCCGAAACCAGTATCACGGGGATCAGACCGCAGGCAAAAAAGGCGATGATCAAACGGCCGCGGATGCGAAATAAGGATCGGCGAAGTGTGGACATGTTGGGCAAAGTCGTGGCGGTGCAGCAGGTTGACTGCGGTGGAAATGGTGGGAGGAAAGGTCGGGAATCAGGCGGATTACGCGGCGTCGCTGACCAGCTGAATGGAACTGAGCAATCCGTTTGGATCCAGGATGACGATCAGATCGCTGTCCTGCAGGTAGATCGAATCAACAAAACGGGTATCGATCGAACGCATGTTGGCTGGACGCGGTACCAAGTCGCCGCGATGCAGCGTCAAAATGTCGGAGACCGTATCGACGAGGATGCCGATTCGTTCGCCGTCAATATTCAAAATCAAGTTTCGGCGGGCACGAAGGTCATCGCTTCGATCCAAATCAAGAACGTGATGTGCATTGATGACCGTGACGACTTCGCCGCGCAAGTTCACCACGCCATCTATTGACCTTGGCGCTCCAGGTACCGGCGTGACCTCGATCAGCCGGTTGATCTCTTGAACCATCGCGATGTCGATGCCAATTCGAACCCCGGCGATTTCAAAGGTGACCAGTTGCAGATCATCTTCACCGGCAACGCGAGTCGGCGTTTCGTAGGTTTCAGAATGTGTCATGAAAGTCCTTCTAAGGAACGGTCGATGGGTGCTAGGATCGCTTTGACAAGCGTCGGATGGCGGCGGTCAATTCGGGCTTGTTCATTTTGACTTGGTAATCCGAAACACCCGCCTCGCGGCCCAAGCGGGTTGATTCTTCGTCAGCCAATGACGTCAGCGCGATGATCGGCATGTCCGCCATCCGCGAATCCGCTCGCACGCGGCGGGTCAATCCAAAGCCGTCCAGTTCCGGCATTTCGACATCGGTGATCAATAGATCGAAATTTGTTGGTGCCGCGTCCAGTTGCCGCCAACCGTCCTCGCCATCGCAGGCCTCCGTGATGTCGTGGCCTTCTTCGGTCAAGAAGCGAGAGAGAAAATTGCGAAAGAAGCTGCTGTCTTCGCAAACCAACAATCTCATCGGACCGCTTTCCTCGACCTCCGCCTTCGGCTCGAACCAATCGGGTCGGGCGTGCTCGGTCATGCCATAAAGATCCAACACGCGTGTCGAGTGATCGTCGATCACCGCGACGGCCGCGACACCGATCTCCGCGGTTACCTGAATGCACTGGGCCAAATCGCAATTTCGAATGTCGTGCAGGTGCGGCGCGATCAAGCCAACTTCGCGTCCACATACCTTGAAGACAATCACGAACACATGCTCCGGTTCGTCGACTATGCCGACCTTCAGCACGTCATCGACGCGAATCAGCGGCAGCGTTCCGCCGCGGTACTGCAAGACCGAGCGGTCGCCCAGTGCCTCGATTCGTTTGCGTTCGATCCGTTCGATGCGGCTGACAATGTCCATCGAGATCGCGAATCGATCCGCATCACCCAGCGACATCAGGATCAGCCGCTGGACGTCCCGATCGGAATCCGTTTCGGCGTCGACCTCGCGTTCTTGTTTTTCGAATTCGCCGTCGCTGGACAGTTCGATGTGGCTGGCAATGCCGGCGGCATCCAAGATCAAAGCCACCCGTCCGTCGCCCAAAATGGTCGATCCGGCCAACAGTGGCAAATGGCTCAAATGGCGACCCAGCGGTTTGACGACAATTTCTTCGCTGTCCTCCACGGAATCGACCGCCAGCGCGAAACGCGATCGGCCGGCTTCCAGCACAACCATCTGGCATTCGGCGTTTCCGGTTCCCTGCGGTTGCTCGGATTTTGGTTCGGCATCTTGACCAAGGACTTTTCGTAGCCGAACCAGCGGCAGCAGGCTGCCGCGCAGCCGCAGGACCTCGGAGTGGTTGGCGCGCTGGATGCTTTTTTCGCGGCCATCGGTTTGTACCAATTCAATGATCCCGCTTTGGGGCAACGCATATTGTTGTCCCGCAACGCTGACGATCATGGAAGGCACAATAGCCAGGGTCAGCGGCAGGGTGATTTCAACTTTCGAACCGGCGCCCAGCTGCGAGGTGACTTCGACACTGCCCCCAATTTTTTCAATGTTGGTTCGGACGACGTCCATGCCAACACCGCGGCCGGAAACGTCGGTGACCTCGGCAGCGGTTGAAAAACCGGGGGCAAAGATCATGTGGATGGCGTCGCGATCGCTCATCTTCGCCGCCGCCTCGGCATCCAAAATGCCCTTTTCGATCGCGCCGGCTTTGATTTTTTCAGGATCGATGCCCGCGCCGTCATCGCAAATCTCGATCATCACCTTGCCGGCTTGATGATACGCGCGGATTTGGATCGTTCCGCCTTCGGGTTTGCCGGCGGCGACACGCGTTTCGGGCCGCTCGATCCCGTGATCACACGAATTGCGAACCAAATGCGTCAGCGGATCCGCGATCGCTTCGACAATCGTCTTGTCGGTTTCGACTTCGTTGCCTTCCATCGTCAATTGGATGCTCTTGCCGAGCGACGACGACAAGTCACGGATCACACGCGGAAATTTATTGAAGACATTCCCGATGGGCTGCATGCGAGTCTGCATGATCGTTTCTTGCAGCTCGGTGGTGACCTGATCCAAGCCACCCGCAACTTCGTCCAAACCGGACCCCGAGGTATTGTTTTCGTTTATTGTCCGCAGCATGCGGTTGCGGCTAAGAACCAATTCGCCGGCCAAGTTCATCAGGCGGTCCAGCACTTTGACGCTGACACGAACGGTTGCATCGGAGCTCGATTTGTTTTCGTTCTTCCGGGCTTCCGGCTTTTGGTTTGCGGCGATTTTGTTTTCGGAATTCCCACTCACGGTAGCCGATCGCTGGACGGTGGGAACCTCGGCGGTCGGTTTGTTGGCTGCTGCGGCTTGTGCGGGCCCGGCAGCCTTACTTTGTCCGTTATCAGGACCGCCGTTTTTCAGATCGCTGTTTCCATCCAGTTCGGCGTCGATCGTCTCCTGGACCGAATCCAAAACCGCACTGGCTTGTTCGGCAACCGGGTTGGGATCCGGCGTTTGTGAACCGTTCTGCCGGGAATGTTCAACGCTTTTGTTGGTGGCCGCGTCCAAGTCGACTTCGCCTCGCAGCACCAACTTCGCATCGGCACCTTGAAAGATCGCGTCGAGCATCTGGCACAGATCCGCGTTGTCGGTCTCCTGGCTGGCCTCGATGTTTTCGATCAGTTGCCGCAGCCGATCGGCCGCCTGCAACATGACGTCGACGTTGTACGGGTCGGGAATCAATCCGTGTTCGCGGACTTTGCCCAGCACATTTTCAAAGCTGTGGGAGACGCGGTTGATTTGTTCCAGACCCAGGAATCCCGCGGCTCCCTTGATCGAGTGGATGGATCGAAAGACGACGTTGACCAGATTATCGTCGATCATCTCGCCCATCGCCTCGATTTGAACGAGTTGGGTTTCGATGTCGGCCAAATGTTCGATCGATTCCTCGACGAACTCGTTGAAAATATTCGCGTCCATAAACTGGTGGTCCCTCGTGCCGGAAGACTCCGCTTCCTGTGTCGGTTCAGTCGATCCGATGGTCGCATGAATCCGGCAACCCGATTTCGCCCATCGCTCGCGTCGCAACCGGGGCGAAATGACAAATTGCCCCAAGCGTCGCTGCAGAAGTAGTTCGCGATGGAACCGTAGAAGGCAAAAAGCTTCGCCAGAAAGAATGGCGGAAATATCCGGCCCCCCTGACCCAGTTGCTACAACCGTCGCGGGAGGAATCCGGCTTGCGGAAAACCACTCGTTGTGTCGCGAGTCCGAGACGCCAAGCCGGGCGCCCACCCGTTTCGTTCTCTTTTTTCCTGGCATGACGCAAAACACGGGTTACGGTTTTGCGTCCGCTACACATACGTCACCGCAACGGAGCGGGGACACCGCGAGGTGATTGTCGCAAATCACCACGTCGATTTTGCGGCGGCAGATTCAAATGCGAAACGCTCAAGAGAACACACGGGATGCGAGTTTTATTGGCTGAAGATTCGGGCGTGATGCGCAAAATTATCGCCCGAGCACTGGGTAGCCTGTGGATTGACGAGGTGGTCGAGGCCGCAGACGGGGTCGAAGCCCTCGAGCTTTTTGGCGATGGAAGCGGCATCGATCTGATCTTGACCGATTGGAACATGCCCAACATGAGCGGCCTGGAATTGATCCAAAAGATCCGTGAAGACGGTCACAAGATACCGATCATGATGATCACGACCGAATCGGAAAAGCAAAAGGTTGTCCAAGCGATTCAAGCCGGCGTCAACGATTACATGGTCAAGCCATTTGACCAGGAAATGCTGCAAATGAAGTTGCGGCGTTTGTTACCGCAGCGTCAACAGGCAACCTGATCCGATGATTCCCACGCAAGATTCGTGGCTGTCCGCCCTGGACCAATCCATTCACGAGGTCGTTGGCATGATGTCGACGGCCGGCCTGGATGCGTCGCCGGCTTGCCCCGTGACCCACCCGCTCGGTGGCGAAACGGTGCAGGTCTGCCTATCGGTGTCGGGCCAACCGGCGCACCGGATCCGCATCATCGTTAGCAGTCGGGCCGCACTGGGTTGGACGGCCGAGTTGGTCGGCCAGCCGCAAGAGTCCATTGATGAAATGGTGCTGGATGCCGTCGGCGAATTGGGCAACATGATTGCCGGTGCGACGAAAAGTAAGCTGTCGACCGACGGGGTTTCCCGCGACTTGTCGATCCCCAGCGTGCGGCGAACGACATGCGACGGGCGACGCGGCGACTCGGATGCATCGGCCGGTTCGCAGCTGCGCTATGGCTACGCCGGCGGGCGGATCGAAATCGCCGTTGAAGCGATCACCGACTAGCGTCGATTGCGTTTTTCCTCGGCCCGAGCAGCCTGCAACGCCGCCGCTTCACGCGACAATTTGAATTCCGGCCCGCTTGGGAAATACTGCACGTCATCCTGCAAATAGAACGGGCTGGGCAGCGTTTGGCCGTTGTACGTGTGCTGGCATCCCGTCGAAACACCCAACATGGCGGTGGCGGCGGCGATCAGCAATCCGGTTCGTCGTGACTTCATGGCTCAAGCGGACACGTCTCTAGGTGGTTCAAGGCGATCGTTCTACGTGAAAACGCCCCGTCACAGAGGGTATCGTCGGCACGACCGCTACATCTTGAAACCCTTTGCCTAAATTTTCCGTCGACCGCCAAGCCAAACCTGGTCGATCCAGCGGTCGTCCCAGGAAAACAGCAGCCGCGATAGCGGATCGATGGCGGTGTCGTCGCCGGCGCCCGGTCGAATCCAACCCCGATCCGGCCGCACCCGCAACACGTCCGCCCGACAACCGGCCTTCAACACGCCGCGATCCAGCCAGCCAAAAGTTTCACACGCGCCGCGAGTGATTTCGAAAAATGCCTGGGCCGCCGTTGGAATCAAATCCGCTTGATCGGCCGGCAAAACACGCGATGCGGTTTCAATCATCGCCCTGGCCACACGCACCATCGATCGTTCGTATCCCGCACCGACGTCGCTGCCCAGGACGCAGCGCAGACCCGCCTGTTTCCAACGCACCCACGGCATCGCACCGCTACGCAAAAACGAATTCGCGGTCGGGCAATGAGCGATGCAGGCATCGGCATCGACCAGCCGCCGGACTTCCGATTCGGAAAGGTGAATGCCATGACCCAGTACACTCCGCGGGCCGCACAAACCAAAATCTTGGTACACCTGGACATAATCGCGGCCGCCAAAACATTCGCGGACCCGAGCCACTTCGTCCTGGGTTTCACTCAAATGGGTCTGCACCCAGGCGCCGGTTTCCCGCGCGAGTTTCCCGGCCGCTTGCATCGCGTTCGCATCGCAGGACAACGCAAATCTTGGCGTGATGGCGGCGGACAGTCGTGCGCCGGGTGGATAGGCATCGATCAACGCCGCGGTTTCGTCGATCAATTGGTCGACGGGACAATGGAGTTCTTCGGCCATTCCCGTATTCATCCACACCTGACCCACCAGACCACCGATGCCGATTTCGGCCAGCACCCGCATGGCGGCGGCGGTCGCCGGGCCATGCACGGTCGCGTAGGCGGCGACCGATGTGGTGCCGTGACGCAGCAATTGTTGGGCGACCCCGCGGGTGCATTGGGCCGCGTACCGCGGATCCATCCAAGTCGCCTCGGTGGGAAAAACAACCCGCTGCAACCATTCCAGTAGCGGCATGCCGTGGGCGCCGATGATGGGAAACTGGGGCAGGTGCAAATGCGCATCCACCATGCCCGGCATGATCAAGCATTCCAAATCGCCGCCGTCGGCGGCCGAATGCACATCGCGGTCCCACGCGATCGATTCGATACCGCCTTCATCAAAGCGGATCACCCCGGCTCGCAAGAAACACTTGGAACGCTCAACCGTCAGAATTTGTCCACCCAGTTCGATCAACGTTACTGCTCCAAAAGTCGTGTTCGCTGGTCGCGAGAGCGTTACGGTGACATTCAACCGGCATAATCGACAGGGCTCGGTGCCGACACGGTGCGGTCGAGATCAAGCTTTTTTTCCAGACTAACTTTTGCCAGGTCTTCCGCCGATGAACCAAGCGTCGCCAGCCGAATCGAATCGGACTTGCGATGCATTCGCCGCCCGCCAACACGCGAGCCGGCCCTCGTTCATCAAGTCAACAAACCGGTAACGAATGAAATCGCCCGACGCCACGCTGCCGAGCAATCCCTTTGTCGAAGATATCGAACGTCGACTTTGCGAGCTAGGAAACTTGGTCACTGGGCAGTTTCCCATGACGGCGCGGCAGGTGCTCCGCGGCGGCCGAAACGTGGGCATGTACTTTTGTATTCACGGCCCACGAAGTGTCAAATTGACGGCGATCTACGACCAACCCAATTCGCAAATCATCTACTACGGAAGCGACGGCATGCGTCGCGAAAGCGTCGCCGTGGGCAACGCGTTTGCACTGTAGCGAGGGCCGCTGCTGTCGCGAGGGCCGCTGCTGTCGCGAGCGCCGCTGATGGGCCAGCGATGCAAAATCACGAAGCGACGAACGGGGGGCTAACGCTTTTTGGGCCGCTTGCGTTTGTTGGGCCGCTCGAATTTCGGCTCGGGCTCCTGGACCTTTTCCATGACCCGTTCGGTGATCGTTTTTTTCTTCGTTGCCGTCGCGGTCCCGTCCACCACGGCCGGGTCGAAATGCGTCGTCTTGGGCACTGTTTTTTTCACCAGCACGCGTTCACAGATGCCCCAGAGCGAGCTGGTGATAAAATAGATGCACAGCCCAGCCGGGACGCGGAAAAAGAACAACCCCATCATCAGCGTCATGATGTTCATCATTTTTTGCGTCAGCCGGGTTTGGTCATCCGTTGCGGGCGGCATGAACAATTTTTGCTGAGTCAAAAACAACGCGACGACCAGAATCGGCAGCAAATTGAAATACGGACCGAGCCACCCCGATCCGCGACCGGCAAAATAGTCGGGCATCCAGTTGCCCCAATAAGCGAACATGTCCGGTGCGGCAAGGTTGCTGGCCCAGTCCAGGCCGTTCATGAAGGGCTGTTGGCGCAATTCGATGTCGACCGAAAGCGCCCGGTACAAACCGATAAAAATCGGAAACTGAAAAAACATCGGTAAACAGCCCGCCAGCGGATTAAAGCCGACCCGCTTTTGAAGCGCCTGCTGGGCCTTCAATCGACCTTCCATGTCATCCTTGTACTGCTCGGCGATCTTCTTCATCTCCGGTGCAAGTTCCTGCATTTTCTGGGCATTGATGGCCGCCTTGCGAGAAAACGGAAACATCATCGCTCGCACCAGCAACGTCAACAGAATGATGGCCAGCGAATAACCCAGGAACGACATCCCATGAAGCACCCACGCCAAGAGTCGCGAAAACCCCGAAAACCAGCCGTAGTAGATCGCATCGCCCAAACCGTAGGCCTGGAGAATCTCGGGCTTTTTGGGCCCCGCAAACATGCGAATCGAACGATCCACCCGCTCTCCAGCCGCCAGCGAAAAGGTCTCGCTGTCCATCACGAATGACGTGTTCACCGCCCGTTCTTTGTACTGCGGCAATTGGCCGGGGTTGGTGACCAGGCTGGATGCCAGTCGCTGGTACCCGTTTAAGCCGGCTTGGTCCTCGGGCGGAATGTACGAGACCAAAAAATACTGTGTATCGATGCCAACGAAATCGAAGTTTGGCGGTGCCGCGGCGTTTCCGGTCGCAAACATCGTCTCACGAGGATCCTCGGGGGTCTTCTTGGCCCGCTTGAGCAAATCGAAGCCGCTGTACAGAAGACGATCATCCCCGGTGGGCCGGTAGATCAGGTCGCGGGCCGCCGCGCCACCAAAAAAGTTCGGCGATATCTTGGTGCTGTACCACCATCCCTCCAGTGTCAAACCGTTGGGGCCTTCGAGTCGATAAGCCAGGTCTTGCGTCTCTTGGGATTGGTTTTCGATCCCCACCTCCAGGTCCAACACAAACGAATCCGGCTGCAAACGATAGCTCCGGTGCAACGTCAGGGCACCACCGGCCCGACCCACTTCGGGCGACGACAGGGGACATTCGTACGCCGCTGAATCACGCACCGCGCCGGTTGATTCGGGCTGCACAACATCGGTCGGCTTCCAAATCAAATTGACCGGGTCGGTGACGCCGCGAATTCGATCCGACGACGGATTGATGCCACGCCCATTGACTTCGGCGAGCGTCAACAGGCAGGACAGGCGATCGAGATTTCCGGGGACTTGATCGACACCGCCGGTCGATGCCAAACGCACCAAGTCCAAAGGGTGCTCGGTCAATTTCACCGACAAGGTTTGAACTTGGCCGCCGCGACGCAATTCGACTTCGACGACATCCTTTGGACGCGTTTCCGCCAGCGCGACCTCCAACGCTCGGTTGTCGGTAATGACGCTGCCGTGGACGCGCAAGATTTCGTCGCCCACCTTGATCCCGGCCACATCGGCGGGTGTCCCGGGACCGACAACGTTGACAATCGGGTCACCGGAAAATTCGGGGGCCTGGTCGTCGTCGGTTGCTTCGCGGGCCAGCGGAGAACCCAATGCCAGATAGCCGAGATAACCGGACCGAGTGTCGACGCGGCGAAACATCAGTTTTCCCGCGTCGTCACGCTGCGTGACTTCGATGCGTTCGATTCCCGCGCCGCGGGAATTGAGGGTCACCAGCAGCCAATAGGGATTTCCCGGTGCCATCGACCCCAGCGTCGTCCACTGTGCACTCTTGGGACGCAGGGTCGCGGGAACCGCGCCGGCCGCATCCTGGCCAGCGGAATTTTCGCCGATCTCGGCGTTTGAATTGTCCTGCGACGTTTTGCCATCAGGGTCCAGATTTTCCGCATCATCGTCAGCCTCCAGATCGGTGTTACCGTTGTCACCGTCGACGTTTGCGGCAACTTGTCCGGCCGGCTGCGCCGGCGGGTTCACCATGCGTTGAAACGTCTGGAAGATCAGAAATAGGAACGTCCAAAGAAGCAAGAACGTTATGAGCCGACGTTCCACGTGGCGGTCCGCTGGGCGAGAGTTTTAATCGGTGGGGTTTCAAACCACGTATTCTGTCGCGATGTCGCATTCTTGGGAAGTCGAACATGCTTAAGCCGCTACCGCGAATTCGCGAAGAGGAGTGGATGGATCGTCCGGATTTGGATGACCGGCTCCATCGCGACGCGCTGCTTGGGCTGGCTCGACTGAATCGAATTTCTGCCGTTGCCGGACCGCTGTACCGTCGAATACGCCGCTTGGCACGTCAAACCGCCGGCGATTTGAACTCAATCACGACCTCGCCCGATCGTCCTCTTCGGGTGCTGGATGTTGCCAGCGGCGGCGGCGATGTGCCCATCGATTGGCTCAAGCGTGCCGCGCAAGACCAATTCAATCTCGAGATCACGACGCTCGATATTAGCCCCCTGGCACTGGAAGTGCAGCGGGAACGAGCACATCGGGCGGGTGTCCACCTGCAGCCTCGACAAGCCGATTTGCTTTGTGATGAATTACCCAGTGGCTTTGACGTTGTCACCAATTCGCTGTTTTTGCACCACCTGGATCCTCCGCAAGTCACCAAAGCGATCGACAAAATGCAATCCTGCGGCCGCCACGTTTTGATTTGTGATCTTGTCCGCTCGCGTCTCAATCTGGCGTCGGTGTGGATCGCGTCGCGTTTGTTGACGCGTTCGCCGGTCGTCCACACCGACGCCACGATCAGTGTCCGCGCCGGTTGGACACGCGCGGAGATGGCCGGCATGATCCGCACCGCGACCGGCCGCGACGTCGTAGTGAAGCACCTGCATCCGGCAAGGCTGGTCGCTTGTTGGTCGACGGAATCACAATCGTGACGCCGTCCCAACGGGCAACGGCCGAGTTTCGAATCTTGGTCGTCGGCGGTGGACCCGGCGGCGCGGCGGCGGCAATCCGACTTCGCCAACTCGGGTTCAACGTGCTGCTTGTCGATCGCGACGCATTCCCGCGAGACAAGGTTTGCGGTTGCTGCATCGGTCCCCGCGGCGTTGGCTTGCTGCGGGATTTGTTCCGGGGTCGACCGATGGAAACTTTCAACGATTTCCAAAAACTGACCGATTGGCACGGCCACTTCGATGGTCACCACTGCCGTCATCCTTTACGAAACGGCATCGCCGTTTCGCGACAGGTCCTGGACCTCGCGATGCAAGATCACGCCGAAGCCTTGGGTGTAACGATTCGCCGACGAACGCAAGCCGATTTTGTTTCCGCCGATGACCGCACGGTCACTGTGCGTTTGCAAGCGAGGGTCGACGTGGCCGACAAATCCACACCTGACGACGTGGATACGATCATCGATTTTGATGCGGTCATTCTGGCCGGGGGATTGAAGGCCCACGGGTTTCAGCGAGCTTTACCGTGGGTGCAGGTTCCCAGCGGCCCCTGCGGCGTGGGCTGCAAGACCGAAGCGTTCGCCGATTTGCGCCCGGGACACTTGCACATGATTGCCGGTCAAAACGGCTACGTCGGCCTGGTGGCTTTGCCCGACGGCAGCACCGATGTCGCGGCTGCCATTTGGCCGACAAAACAAAAGTCGCCGAAAGATTCGACCATCGAATTGCTGGAACAGGCCGGTTTCGCCGATGGGCAAGCGGGTGCCTGGAATTGGAAAACGACACCGCAGCTTCGTCGCGTTCGCTTTGGAGGAACGGGGCGTTTGCTTGCTGTGGGTGACGCGGCCGGCTACTTCGAACCCTTCACCGGCGAAGGGATGACTTGGGCGATGCAGTCGGGAATCGAAGCTTCGGAATTCCTGGCCGAATCGTTTGGCGATTCGGCGATCAATCCGGTCACGGTTGACCTGGGTCAGGTTTGGGCGACGCGTTTGGCCCGCCGGAACCGGCGTCGGCAGCGATTGTGTCGATTGCTATCGGCGGGTCTTCGCCGACGATCGGTTCGCCGCGCGGCGGTCACCTGTATCCGGCGGCTACCCGCCTGGATGCCGTCGCCGTTTTGGTAGTCCAGGCCAGCGATCGGCTTACAATTTCACCGTCACGGTCTTGCTTTCCAAATACGGCTTCAAGCCCTCGGTGCCCAACTCACGACCCTGACCGCTCACCTTGAAGCCGCCAAAGGGTGCGGCGGTGTCAAAAACGTCGTAGCAGTTGACCCAGACGGTTCCCGCGCGAACTTCCTTGGCGAAGCGATGAGCCGCCGTAATGTCGCGGGTCCAAACGGCGGCCGCTAAACCGTAAGCGGTGTCGTTGGCCCGCCGAATCGCCTCGGCTTCATCTTCAAATTCAAGCACGCTTAGCACCGGCCCGAAGATTTCTTCGCGGGCAATCGCCATGTCATCGTCGACGTTGTCGAAAATGGTTGGCGCCACAAAGAAACCTTTTTCGCCGACTCGTTTTCCTCCGGTGACACAATGCGCACCCTGCTGATTTCCCTTATCGACATAACGCATGATCTTGTCAAACTGAGCCTGATCGATCTGCGGTCCCTGGTCGGTCGATTCATCAAACGGATTGCCCACTCGTTTTCCATTGGCCATTTCGCTCAACTTGGCAACGAATGCGTCCTTGATGCTTTTGTGCACAAATAAGCGTGTACCGGCACAGCAACATTGGCCCTGATTCAAAAACATGCCCAGATAAGTCCCCGCCGCCGCGGCATCCAGATCCGCATCGGCCATCACGACGTTGGGGCTTTTGCCGCCCAGTTCAAACGTGATTCGCTTAAGCGTTTTGGCGGCATTGGCCATGATGATCTTTGCGGTCGCGCCTTCGCCGGTGACGGCGATCTTGTCGACGTCCGGATGATCGACCAACGCCCCGCCGGCGGTCGGGCCGTATCCGGGCACAATGTTGATCACGCCATCGGGAATTCCGACATCTTGGGCAAGCTGAGCCATCTTGAGGCACGTCAGCGGCGTTTGTTCGGCGGGCTTCATCACGATCGTGCATCCGGCGGCCAGTGCCGGGCCCCATTTCCAGGCCACCATCGCCATCGGAAAATTCCACGGGATGATCTGTCCCACAACACCCACGGGTTCTTTCACGGTGTAGCAAAGATGTTCGCCGCGGATGGGAATGGTTTCCCCCTGAATCTTGTCCGCATAGCCGCCGTAGTACCGAAGCACATCGATCACCAACGGTAAATCAGCACCGCGCGATTCCTTGATGGGCTTGCCGTTATCAAGCGTTTCGAGTCTTGCGAGTTCTTCCTGGTGATCCTCGATCGCATCGGCCAGTTTGCAAAGCAGCCGGCCACGCTCGCGAGCGTCCATCTTTCGCCAGGGACCACTTTGAAAGGCGGATCGCGCGGCTTTGACAGCCGCGTCAATATCGGCGGCATCGCCTTCGGCGACGTGGGCAATCAATTCTTCGGTGGCCGGGTTAATTGTCGCAAATGTTTTTCCACTGATCGCGTCGACCCATTGGCCATCGATGAAACACTGGGTGTGTTCCACTTTCGGGGGATCCAAGGCAACGGGCGGATCGGTAAGTGCGGAGGACATCGAAACAATCTCCAGGTCGAAGTCGGAAAACGAAACCATCCACCAATTTACAGCAAGTCGGTGCGGCCGAGTGATGCGGTTCTGTGAAACTGGCCTTCCGCAATGCGACACGCGGACGTGCGCATGGTCCACTTGGAAAAAACTTTCCCGTCGGTCGTGGGGTTCTGTCTGGACTGAATGGACCCATTATTCCGATTGAGCTCCAAACGGGATAAGTGCCCCCAACTTCCGGATCGACCTCGTCTTCACCTCGAATCGGGCATGCATAACCAAACTTCCGAACAATCGGCGGCGGCTTCGGTGCCGCTAGCCGATTCGAATCGCTTGACCGTCGGGCTGGCAACTTCGAGTCGCCAGCGCGAATTGGCCGCCCAACTCCAACAACGAATTTACGCCGAATCGGGGATTCGATCGCCAAAAACGGCCGAAGAATCGCTTGTCGGAGACCTTAAAAAGGAGGTCTTCGTGGCGCGTCAGGCAACGCGGATCATTGGAACGGTCAGTTTGATTTGCGACGGACGCAAAGGTCTGCCGATCGATCGAAACTTGCCCGACCTGGCCTGGATCATCCGCGACCTCGCGGAGTGGAACCGCCAGCAGCCGGCGGACCCCAGCGATACCATCGCGATGACGGACATTGGAAAAAGCGGTCTGGGGGAAATCACTTCGCTTGCCATCGACCCCGAGATCCGTCGAACCGGTCTCAGCCGGACGGACATCTTCTTTCAGTTGACCGCCGAATTGCATCGCGAGGCCCAGCGGTTGGGGATGCAAAACCTGGTCGCCGTCGCACACCCGAAGCACGGTAAAGCCTACCGCCGGATGTTCAACGCCCAACCCATCGGCGAGCCCTTTCGATACAAGAAAGTGGGCAATCGCCCCGCTCAGGCCTACGTCGCGGATATCTCAAGTCGCAACGGATTTCATCGCAAGACACATGCGGTTTACTTTTTGAACACCGCGCAGCGATCCAA
>JBCCRW010000070.1:0-18180 GCA_039201055.1 Planctomycetota bacterium
ATCCAAGCCCGCGACGGCGTCGCGAAGACCTGTGAAATCAAGTGTTTTGGACATTTGGCTGGACGCCTCTTTCGAGGGGGTGCGTTTATTGGGTGTTGAGGGTATTGGATCGGTGACGCACGCGGGGTTCGGACGCCCGGTTTTTCATCCGAAAATAACAATGTGCGTCTTCTCCGAGTTCAAAATCTCGGCCCCATTGAAGCTTGAGAATTTGCTGCGTCGCATGGAGCATGCCACATGGATCCGTGCCCGTTGTGGCACGGCCTCAAACGCTCATTCGGCGGCGATGTCCGATTGAAGACTCGGGTCGAGCGTCGGTGCTGCAATTGGAGTTCCGGTGCCTCGACCCGGGTGTTCCAGGCACGGATGGCTTGCTCGAATCCATTGACGGTTCGATCACCCTCAGAACGAGAACGAGATTCGATTGATGACGGATTTTGACGGGGCTTCGCCGACAAGCTCGATGAACTGGAGGCCCATTCGAATCCCTTCGCCACACTGATCCTGGCTCATCTGATTTGCTTGCAAACGCGTGGCGATATGGGCGACCGGTGCCGCTGGAAGGTGCGTTTGACGCGGTCGCTTGCCGAGCGAGGTTTGGCTGAAAATGATGTTCGCGGATTGTTCCGGCTGCTAGACTGGCTGTTGATGATGCCGGATGATTTTGAATTGCAATTCCGCGAAGAACTGGAATCCCTGAGCTCGGAGTTTGAGATGCCGTACGTGACTTCGATCGAACGACTCGCAAAGCAAGAGGGGATTCGAGAAGGGATTCAGCAGGGACGTGAAGAGGGTCGCGAGGAGGGACGTGAAGAAGGTCGCGAAGAGGGACTACTCGCGGGCAAAATCCAGTTGCTCCAAAAATTGCTTGGTGATCCAGAGACCGCGATCGCGGAGCTTACGTCGCAGTCGATAGAAGAGTTGCAAGCGTTGCTAACGCAACTGCAAAGTCGTTTCGATCGGCGTGACCATTCGCAGGATTGAACGTGACTTCGATCGATTGACTTGCAAGCGGGGGCACTGTTTGCTGCGTCGTCACAGCACTCCTGACGTCGCTGCGCGACTCTGTATCGCACGCTTGCCGGCAGACCCCGGACTCACGTCCAGGGCTACAACATGCCGTCCCTTCGCGACTTTGGATCGTGCGCCTGCCAGCAGGACCCGGGACTCGCGTCTGGGGCTAAAAGGTGCGGTCGCTTCGGGACTCGAGCGAGCGGCTCCAACGGACTAGGCGGCGAAGCCCACAACCCAGCAGGGCCGCTAGCGCGGGCGTGCCGACCGTGAGCGTCAGGAAGAATGAAAATCCGTGATCCTCAATCCAGTTGAACACTGGCGGCAACGGCTCGAGATTGTGACTCGTTCGTCGAGCCGCCGCGACCGACGGGAGGAGCAGCCCCGCGAGAAACCCAACGGCCGCGGAGACGACGATGAACTCGCCGATCGTCATCCGCCAGCGCACAAGACGACTCGTTCGCGATGCCCCTGGCGCGCCGGTGGGCGGACGGTAAGGATCGTGGTTATTCACGCGATCCTGCGAGTCGCCGGCCTTTGCCGGAAGACGGAAATCCTGGACCGTTCCGTGTTCCGGCGAACAGCGACCACGCCAAAAGTCTAGTCCCACCACCACTGGCCGTCGGCGAGTTGGTCGGGCATCGAACGGGATCGCGTTTGTTTGGCGATGCCCGTTTGATCGACTTTCAAATGGTCCGATGATAAGGCGACTCGCGGCTGGATGTTCACGCCGCCGCCCAACGGTGTCATCAAGCGACCGTTCTTCCAGATCGCGTTGACTGCGGTTTCCACCTGCACGGGAGCATCATACGTTTCCACGCTGACGATGGACTCGTCCATCAACACGCCGGCATCCCATTCCGACTTGCCGTAAAAATCTTGCTCCTGGATGTAAGCGGCCGCGATGGCGATGTCGATCAATTGACGCAGTTCCGCATAGATGCGAACCCGATCGGCAATCTCGTTGAACTTCTCGCTGAAGTCTCTGCAAAACGCCTGACTGGCCTTATTGACGCGTCCGGACTTCTGTCGCGTTCCACCGGCAACACGTTCATTCTCGCCGACCAATTGGACGCCGCGTTCTTTGATTTGCATCGCGAGCCCATCGTCGCTGACGGCGATGCCGTCGTAATTGGGCTGGAAGTACCACCGCTCCAGCGCGCTGCGAGACGCGGTTCGCGGGTTCGCTCGTTCGACGTAGCTGACCATACGAAGCGGGAGGCGTTCCAGACCGATGCCAATCAGCTTCATGCGATAGTCGGCTTCCACCAAAACGCGCGCAAAGTGAGTACTGGTCGGAATGCCCCGGAAGGTGACCTTTTGAAGCCCGAGGTTATTTTTAAGTCCCTGTGCCAAACGCTGGGCGTCACCGGGACGCGGCCGAACCGATGCGAGGAACTGTTGCATCCGCTGCAGACCCTCGGGCGTCGGGTCGATCGAGACGCTGATCACCGACGTTGGTCGCTGGCCGGGCGCGAATGCCCGCATCGCCGTCACCCAATCTTCCAACAACAGTGTGGGTCGACCGCTGGTCAGGCCGACAAAACGATCGGTCGGATCTTGCACGAAACCCTCGGCGGGGCCCGCGATCACGATGTCGTTCGTTTCGGGATAAAAGAAGACGTATTTGACAGTGGTTAATCCCGCCATGGCGACCATGTCGTCGGAAAGTCGTTCTCCATCGGCACTCGCTTGTTTGATCGCCGCTTCCAGCCTCCGCAGCGAGACCTTCCGCAGCTTGCTGTCGCGCATCACGTCTTGGACGGCCGCGGCCGCGCGAGCCTGTTCCAGGCGCTGCGCCGCCAATCGCGGATCGAAGCGTTTGATCTTCAATACGCCGCCGGCGTCCACGTCGATCCCGGCGATTGGGTTGCCGAAAAAGTTGGTGTCGCCACCGCCTCCACCGCCGCCATCGGCGAGCGCTTGCTGAGAGGCGCAAAGAAATGCCAGGACCATCAGCGTGATGGCGGGGAGTCGACACGTGCGGAAAAAACGGCTGAAAAAACGCACGGAAAGGGTCTGCCATTGCGGAAAAGACGAGTGAACAAGACAACATGGAGCGTAATCGCCGACACGCTCATCAACAACCAAATCGGACGATTTTCGCCCCTTTGCTGAGCGCTTTTTTCACCGATTTCGTCGCCTTGGGGGCGGCCAAAACGAACCCGCATGGCCCGAGCTCGAAAGAAACGACCGAAACGACGCACGTCGCCAACCCATCCACGGCCCGTTTCTTCCACGCCCGACGGGGACGCGAAAAATCAGCCCAGGGGTTTATCCAAAGCGCCTCGCTCGGCCGCAATCGACGCCCTACGCGGGTTTGCGGTGGTGCAGATGATCGTCGATCACACGGCTTCAAACGTGTTCGCGGTGCCCATTGCGATGGATACCGTCCGCTTTCCAACGCGCCTGGCGATGCCCCTGTTTGCCATCCTGCTGGGTTATTTCCTGCCCGTCGGCGGTCGATTCCGCACGAGGCGACTGGTCGAAATCTTTGTCGCCAGCGTGGCCGTGAATCTCCTGTATTTTCCCAGACATGACGATTTGGAGATTCTGGCCAGCCTGTTGATCGCGGCGATCGTGGGCACGACGCTGCGAGCCGCCGCCCCCGCGATGCTAGGTCTGTTTTTGTTTTATCAGACCGATCCGCTGTTGGGGTGGTTTGATTACCAGCTTTCGATCGTGTTGCCGATCGTCGCCGTGGGGTCAATTTTGCGCCGTTTTGGACTGGCCGCATCGCTCGCGGCGGTGTCGGTGCTGTTGGTGATGACACTGTCAGGAAAATGGATTTACCCAAGCGATACGCATCGTTTCCTGATCTGGATGTCACCGCTGGCCCTGGGGCTGATTGAACTGGGCCGACGCATGTGGAAGGCGAATCCTCGCTTGCCAAAGGCCAATCCGCGCACTTCGAAGGCGAATCCGCGAAAACCGGATGATCCGCCGCGATCCCGCGTTTTGCTGGAACGGATACGCGGTTTGCTGGGACAAATCGGCTGGCTGAAACTGGACCTGCTGGGCCGCTATCCACTGACCATTTATGTGGGCCACTATTACGTCCTGTACGCGGTGGCGTACTTCGTTCAGCAATGATGCTTCGTTGCGTCGGTTGGTTGGTGCCCTTTCGGCGGACACCGGATCGCCTAGAATTCCATCGCCGGAGATATCGTGTTGAATCACCGGTCGGCGAACGCCAGCAGTGGCCTCTCGCCCGATTTTTTGCATCCATGATGAAATGAGAAACGATGCGCGGCGAGTGCGATTTTGGATTGATTGGGTTGGCCGTCATGGGCGAAAACCTCGCCTTGAATGTTGAAAGCCGCGGCTACAAGGTCGCCGTCTATAACCGCACGACTGAAAAGGTCGATGCCTTGATCCAGGGGCGTGCGGCGGGCAAGCAATTTGTCGGCACCCATTCGATCGAAGACTTCGTTGCCGCCGTCAAACGACCCCGCAAATTGATGCTGTTGGTCAAAGCGGGACCGGCGGTCGACGCAATCATCGACCAATTGATCCCGCACTGCGAAGCCGGCGACATCATCATCGATGGTGGTAATACGTATTACCTGGATACCGAACGGCGAGTCAAAAAGGTGGAGGAGGCCGGATTGCACTTCGTCGGTTGCGGCGTCAGCGGCGGCGAAGAAGGCGCGCTCAAGGGACCCAGCCTGATGCCCGGCGGCAGCAAAGACGCTTGGCCGCACCTGAAGGAAATGTTGCAAGCGATCGCCGCCAAAGTCGGTCCCAACGACGACATCCCGTGCTGCGAATGGTTAGGCGCTGGCGGGGCAGGGCACTACGTCAAAATGGTGCACAACGGCATCGAGTATGGCGACATGCAATTGATTTGCGAAGCTTATCAATTGCTCAAAGAACTCGGCGGGCTGACCAACGAAGACTTGTATTCGGTGTTCGATCATTGGAACACCGGCGAACTGCAAAGCTATTTGATTGAAATCACGCGCGACATTTTCAGCGTTAAAGACGACGTCGGTGGCTCGGGTGACATGGTCGACAAAGTGCTGGATGTTGCCGGTGCGAAGGGCACCGGCAAATGGATGAGCCAGTTGGCATTGGACCTGGGTGTTCCCAGCACCTTGGTGACGACGGCGGTGTTTGCCCGTGGTTTATCCGCACAAAAAGAAGCCCGCGTTCGCGCCAGCAAACAGCTAAACGGACCCAGCGATGCCGCGAACCTGCAAATGACGGGCTTTGCAAATGACGTCATCGCCGACCGCGACGGTTTTGTCGAAGCGGTGCGTCAGGCCTTGTACGCATCCAAAATCGTCTCGTACGCCCAAGGCTTTGTGCAGTTGCAAGCGGCGTCCGCCGAACATGGCTGGGGCTTGGACTACGGTGCCGCGGCGTTGCTGTGGCGTGGCGGCTGCATCATTCGCGCCCAGTTCCTGGATCGGATCAAGGAAGCGTTTGATGCCGATCCAAATTTGGAAAATCTGTTGTTGGCCAAATACTTCGAAGACGCTGTCGAAGCGGCCCAGGAAAATTGGCGAAAAGTCGTCGCGATCGCTTCGATCCGCGGCATCCCGGTGCCGGCGTTCAGCGCGGCGTTGTCGTATTACGACGGCTATCGTTTGGAGCGTCTGCCGGCCAACCTGTTGCAAGCTCAACGCGACTACTTCGGCGCCCACACCTACAAACGAGTCGATCGCGAGGGCACCTTTCACACCGAATGGTTGCAACTTCGCAAGCCGGTTTGATCTCTCCAGCGCGCTGAGACGTTACGGCACGCTGACACGTTACGGCGACCTGAAACGTTGCGGCCACCTGACACGTTAAGCGAATGCCACGCTTCTATTCGGCTCGTTGGATTCTGCCCGTCGCGGCCCCGCCAATCGGACCCGGTGGCGGCTGGGTGGCGATCGATCCGGATGCGGGCACGATTGTCGATTTTGGCGCGGGACCGTCGCCGGAACCCCAATCGACCCGCGTGCTTGGCGATGCCGTCATCCTGCCGGGACTGATCAACGCTCACACCCATTTGGAATTCAGCGACCTGGAACAACCCATCGGCTCGCCCGGCAATTCACTGGCCGACTGGATCGGACAGGTCGTTGCATCGCGAGCGGAGCGATCGCCCGTTCAAACGCTGCGGGCGATGTTGCGTGGCATCGCCCAATCCAAGGCTGCCGGCGTCACGCATGTGGTGGACATCGCCACCCCGCCGACGGCCATCGTCGGTGACGATTCGATGGGTGTGACCAGTTTGTTCGAGGTCCTGGGGCTGTCGATGCCGCGATACACCGATCGGATGATGGCGGCGCTGAATGCAGTGGACGCCGACCCAAGTTCTGGCTTCAGTCCTCATGCGCCGTATTCGCTACGTGCCGATTCGATTCAAAGCGTGATCGATGCGGCGGCGGCGAAAGGACGCTTGTTGGCCATGCACGTTGCCGAATCCCCCGAAGAACGCGAATTGTTGTTTGGTGGCGGCGGGCCGTTTCGCGAAGCTTTGGAAAAACTGGGCATGGAACTGGAGGGACTGTTTCCCTGGGCCAATGGGCGCGACCGCGATTACACTTCGCTGATCGAACGCTTATCGGCGGCGCCCAGCGGGCTGCTGGTTCACGGGAACGATTTACAAAACCACGAAATCGACCGGATTGCCGCGTGGCCGCACCTGGCGGTGGTTTACTGCCCGCGAACCCACCACTTTTTTGGCCACCGGCCGCACCCCATCGATCGGCTTTGGAAGGCTGGCGTGCCGGTGGCGATCGGCACGGATTCGCGGGCCAGCAATCCCGATTTAAAGCTGTGGTCCGAATTGCGGCACGTGTGGAATCACCGCACCGATTTGGAACCCCTGCGAGTGTTGGCGGCCGCGACGCGGGATGCCGCCGACGCGATCGGCCAGCCACATTTGGGTCGAATCGAAGCGGGTGCAAGTGGGCGGCTGTTGTGGTGTCGCAGCAACGCGACGACGCGGGCGGGTTTGTACGAGGATTTAGCGGCGTGCGATCAGCCGGTGTTCTTGCCGACCTGAAGTCCATCGGGTGCAAAGACTTGTCGGCCACCGTCGACGGGCAAACAAACGCCCGTGACAAAATCATTGACGCACAAAAATTGCACCGCGTGCGCGATCGATTCCGGCGTGCCCACGCGGCCCAAAAGTGTGGCGGCGGCAAGCTGATCGCGGGTCGCTTCGTCGACGTCATCGGCCAACAACACCGGCCCCGGACAAACGCAATTGACTCGGATCGAACGATTCCATTGTGCCAATTCCACCGCCAAGTTGCGCGTGATGACTTCGATGGCACCTTTGCTGGGGAAGTACGCCGCGTGATCCAGGTAGGGCCGGACGGTCGCCCAGTCGCTGATTTGAATCACACATCCACCTCGGTCTTGGTCACGCATGATTTGGGCGGCCGCTCGCGATAGCAACAACGGCGCGATCGCGTTGATATTGAAATAGTGGCGGATTTCGTCGGCGTCGATCTCGTCAAGCGGCGTGGGTGACCAAATTGCCGCGCTGTTGACGACGATGTCCAAGCGGCCAAAGTGATCTGCGGTTTGGTTGGCAAGTCCTTCGCTGATCGCGGCGTCACCCAGGTCACCGACCAAAGCGAGTGTTTCGACGTCGTGAGTCGATGCGATTTCTTCGGCGGCCGTTTGTGCCCGTTCTTCGTCCTTGCGCCCGTGCACGGCGATCCGGCATCCCAGTGACGCGAGGTGTTCGGCAATCACGCGTCCGACCCGCGGTGCGACGCTGCCGGTCACCAGGGCGACGGGATTCGGCAGTCCGAAGGTGGCGCTCAAGTCCATTTCCAAATCAAGCTGCAGTCGTGGCGTGAAATTCCAAAGCGGTTTTAGCGTTCCGCACAGTTTACTTTGCGGACAACGGATCACCGAATTTACGTGAGCCCGTCGTTGGCACCCAAGCTGGGTTAAACTGCGAGGCTTTCCCGTGTCATGGATTACCTTTTGAGGTCGCGTTGAATTCGGAATCGCCCCCACCGAGTGTTCCCGTTTCCGCCGCGCCCGCCGCGGGGCATGCGAGTCTGCGTGATTGGGCGACGTTGGTGCGTTTGCCCACCGTGTTCACCTTGATCGCCAACGTGTTGGCCGGATTCTTGTTGGTCGCCGGACAGCCGCAACCGTGGCCAAGATTGCTGTTGATCTTGATCGCTTCGGTGCTGATGTATTGGGCCGGCATGATTTTAAATGACGCGTTTGACTACGATCGGGATTTCGCCGAGCGGCCGCATGCGGTGTTGCCCACCGGTCGAATTTCGCTGTCGGCGGCGTATCGGGTGGGCTGGGGTGGTTTGGTCGGCGGCGTTTTCCTGGCCGGCGTGGCGGGTCACTTGCCCGGCGAGAATTTGCGGCAGGGAAACTTGCCGCTGATGATCGCGATCGCGTTGGCGATTGCGATTTATCTGTACGATGGGCCGCTCAAGCGAACCCCGCTTGCGCCGGCGGTGATGGGGATTTGCCGCGGACTTTCGTTTTTGTTGGCCGCGTCGGTCGCTCTACCCGTGCTGGCACCGGATGTCGTGGCCAAGCCGGGTGTGCCAGGAATGGGTGTGCCGGGAGTGGGTGTGCCGGAAATCGGTTTGCCGGGACTGGTGCAAGCGTTCCCCCGGTACGTGCTGGCCGCCGCGCTCGGCTTTACGGTGTACATCACGGGGCTGACCGCGATCGCGCGGCGTGAAGCGGATCCCAAGTCGGTTGGTGGGCCGCATTTGTTTGTCGGCGCGATGTTGGTGTTGATTGGCGTGGCGACGTTGGCGTTTGTGCCCCGCACCGAACCCGATCCACCGCGTTGGTTCGTCGATCGCATGGTGGTGTTTCCGGGCGTGATCGCGATGTTATCGTTTCCCGTATTGCGCCGCGCGATGTCGACTGCCAGCACCCCGTCGCCCGCCAAGGTCGGCGCGACGGTGCGGATGGGAATCTTGAACGTTATTCCTTTGTCAGCGGGGTTTGCGTTATTGGCCAGCGGGATTTGGGGCATTGCGGTGTTCGCCTTGGTGGTGCCGGCACTCTGGTTGTCCCAACGGCTTCGGGTGACATGATTCGGCTGCGAACCCAACCATGATTCGACCGGGTTACCACGCCGGCTGGCTGTGGCAATACGACTTCGAAACGGTCGTCACCGAACTGGCCCATTTGGGTTTTCGCGACATCGCGTTTCGGGCCTCACGCGCCAACTTGGATCCGCGACGCGACGATTTTGCTGACACGCTAGCGCGACTGGGTGGCTTGGCCGAGCAATTTGATTTGGGCATCGTCTTGGACTTGGATGGCGACTTTTTGCTGGACCCCTTTATCGCCGAATCCAGGATCTCGCCCGCTGCCGACGATGAAGCGAAGTGGCAGGCGGCGATCGATTGGCTGGCACGTTGGCACGCGGCCGCTTCCCGCGTGGACCGCGTCAGTTTGTTGACGGTGGCTTCGGGGATCGCTTCACGAGCCGGCGGTGATGACGAGTTCCGCTTGCCATCATCCTCGGCCGATGCGGACCGCATGCCGCGACGATTGGCCGAGGCACTGGGGCGAGTTTTCGAAACGACAAACGGCACCGTTCCCCTGGCCCTGCGTCCGCGAGTCGGTGATGTCCTGGGCAGCGTTTCCCGCTGGATGCAGTGGTCGCCGTGGTTGGCCGACGCGAATCCGTCTTGGTCATTGGCCGCTGACGTGGGCGAAATGATTGCGGCGGCCGAGATTCCCATCGTCGACCGTTTACTGGCTTGCCGGAACCTTGGGTGTGTGTTTTTGTGCGATCGCGATCCGGGGATTCGCGGCGATGTGCGATTTGGGACCGGTCAGGTGTCGACGGCATCGATCGTCACGGCGCTGCGGCGGGGCGGCTGGTCGGGGCCCGTGATCTATCGCTACTCCGGCGGCGCTTCGGCCGGTGGGGCTGGTGGAGCCGAGGGTTTGGGGCCGGCGCGGGTCGCGATGGCGGATTTTGAAAACGCGTGAAACTCGAAAAACGCTTGGCTTTGTTGCCGAATCGGTGGACCACCTCCGATGGACACTCGTAAAATGGAGGCGTCCTGAAGTTTCCAACTCCCACACCCTCTTTCGCCCGCCCGAATCGTCGCGTCATGTCAGACATCCTTGCCGAACCGGTCACGCGGGTTGTACTCGGCTTGGTGGTTCTGTGCGTCCTGGTTGCTGCGGCATATTTCGTCGTGTCAATCTTTCGCGACTATGGCGACGACGTCCACCTAGACCCCGATCAAATGCTTTCAAACTTGGAAGAAATGCGTCAGCGGGGTGACATCAGCGAAGAGGAATTCCGAACTATACAGGCAAGCAACCGTGCCGATGTCGATGCATCTCCATCAACGTCATCGGACGGATCCCCATAAATATTTTTGGCTCGGCCTTCGCTGGCGCGACCGTTTGTCGTCCCTCCCAATTCCATGCGGGACTGCAACATTTCGCAGGCGGAACAATCGAGTTCCTCACAAGCAGTTTACCCACAACACTCGAGCGCTGGTGGACACGGATGCCCGTCCCGCCGGCTCAACCCGTATCGCAACCATCATCACGACGATGATGCAAACGCGAACGCGGGTGGGTCCTTCGGGAAGCATTCGAGGCGAGTGGACCAGTCCATCAGGAGTCGTTTATGCCCACAAAGGAATCCACCGGCGGCCGACGCGGTCAATCTTCGAATAAGAAGAACGCGTTCTGTTCGTTTTGTCGTAAGAGCTACCGCGACGTCGGGCCGTTGGTCGAAGGTCCGGGCGACGTCTACATCTGTGCCGAATGCATCGAGCTTTGCCAATCCATCTTGGACCAGGAACAACGACGACGCGGTCCCAGCAAGTCGTTGTTCGATGACATCCCGGCACCCCGGGCGATTGTCGAACACCTGGACGAATACGTCATCGGTCAAACCGCCGCCAAACGGGTTTTGGCCGTTGCCGTCCACAACCACTACAAGCGTTTGTCCAGCCAGTGGTCGACCGATTCGGATGTCGAAATCGAAAAGAGCAACATCCTGCTGGCCGGCCCAACGGGCAGCGGCAAAACGCTGCTGGCCCGATCGCTGGCGCGGATGTTGGACGTGCCCTTTGCCATCGGCGACGCGACAACGCTGACCGAAGCCGGATACGTTGGCGAGGACGTCGAAAACCTACTGCTGAAACTGCTGCACGCGGCGGACTTTGATGTCGAAGCGGCCCAACGAGGAATCCTGTACATCGACGAAGTCGACAAGATCGGCCGCACCAACGGCAACGTTTCCATCACTCGCGACGTCAGCGGTGAAGGTGTCCAGCAAAGTCTGCTGAAAATGCTCGAAGGCACCGTCGCCAATGTTCCGCCGCAGGGTGGACGCAAGCATCCCGAACAACAGTACATTCCGATCGACACCAGCAACATTCTGTTCATCGTCGGCGGAACGTTTGTCGGCATCGAAGAAATCATTCGCAATCGACTGGGCCACAAAACGCTCGGCTTCGGTGGCGACAGCATGCGGAACGATCAAACCGAAAGCGAGTTGCTCGCTCAGGTGCAAACCGAAGACATTTTGCAATTCGGTTTGATCCCCGAATTGGTCGGCCGTTTGCCGGTGGTCAGCTACCTGCAACCCCTGGACGAAGACAGCCTGATTCGTGTCCTCAAGGAGCCCCGCAATGCACTGGTCAAACAGTACAAGGCACTCTTTGAAATGGAGAACTGTGAGCTGAATTTCACCGACGAGGCGTTGCAGTGGATCGCCCGCACGGCGTGCCAGAAAAAGGTCGGTGCCCGCGGTTTGCGCGGCATCGTCGAAGACGTGATGCTGGACATCATGTACGACTTGCCCGACCAGGCCGAAGGCACCGTGTACACAATCGACGAAAGCGTTATCAGCGGCCGCCGCAAGCTGTTCCCCATGCCCTCGACCAAGTCCGCGTAGGCGACCCGTGTTCGGCGAACTTGAATGACACAGCGACCTCGATCAAACCCAGATCGATTCATATCGAACCCAGATCGAGGACGTCTGATTACGCGGCGCGACCGGACGCAACCGTCCCTTCGCGCTCGGCGCCCGGGATGGCTTGTTGCGGGGTGACTTGTGGAACGCGTGCCGCCGGCCGCAGCAACGCCATCACCAACAGGGCGCACGTCAGTACGCCCAGGGTGATCGCGGGTCGGATGCGGCTTTTGCCGGCGAGCACCGGCGACGTGAGCGCGGCCAGAATCTTGGGTTGAGCGAAATGAATTGCCGCCAAAGCCCACCACCAAACCAACTGGATCGATGCGAGCGTCCAAGCAAACGCGAGCGGCGGGCTTTGTGGCGGCCCGGTCACGGCGACTTGGAATTCACTCATCTCACGTGGATTTGCAATCGCAAGACCGGCGGGCAGAAACAGCACTCCCAAAAAGATCGGCGACCACAAAATACGCAGCAGCGTATTGAGCCCGCTTTGTGCCTGGTCGTTGTGACCACGAGCGTCGCAGCGGTACCGTGCGTAGCGGGTCATGACGATGGCGATCGGGATGGCCAACATGGGAATGATCGCCAGCGTACTGTCATCGAACCCGCCCGCGATGAGGCCAACGATCGTCGCCAGCAACACTGCGGGGATCAAACCAATCGCGATGTAATACTCCAGTGGTCGCGCCGTGCGGGTGGCCGCGCGAAAATGGCCCAGCGATTGGATCCGTGAACCCCAGTTGCCTGAATCCCAGCTACCGGCGCCGCTTGACGCGGGTTCGGCACTGGCTTTCAAACGTGTGGTCGCGGAGGCCGCCCATTTGCCAAGCTTTTCGGTACCCACTTTATAAGCGTCACGGACGCGAGAGCGCCTGGGCGACCCGGTCGCTGGGCTTGCCGTAGTTGGGCTTGTCGTAGTTGGGCCTGTTGCTGCTGGGCCTTCCGTGGATGGGCTTGCCGTGGACTGGCTTTTGGTCGCGGGCTTTGCGGTGCCCGATGATGCACCGGTGACCGCTTGCCCCAGTGCGTCGGCGGTTTCGTAGCGTCGGTCGGGGTAGTGATCCAGCGCCCGCAGCACCACTTCGTCCAAACGCACGTCGACGTGCACCTGGCGGCTGGGTGGATCGAAGCGTCCGATTGGCAGCCGGCCGGTCAACAATTCGTAAAACACCACACCCAGCCCATAGATATCGGCCCGATGATCGACGTCGCCGGGTCGTTCGTATTGCTCGGGTGCCATGTAGTGAACGGTACCGACGATGCCACCAGTCAAATCGTCAACCGGCAAATCGTGACCGGCCTGCAATTTGTCAGCGGACGGCGATTCACTTTCACTTTCACTTTTCGCCGACTCCGGTGCAGACACCTGATCGCCTTTGGCTTGCGGCGATGCCGCGACGGGGGACACCATTTTTGCCAAGCCGAAATCCGCAATCTTGATGCGTCCATCGCCGTCAAACAATAAATTTTCGGGCTTGATGTCGCGATGGATCACGCCGCGTCGATGCGCGTACGCCAATGCGTCGCAAAGATGCGGAATGATTTCGAGCGCTTCGGCGGGTGACAGTTTGCCTTCGGACATGACATCGCGCAGCGTCGCGCCGTCGACCAATTCCATCACCAACATGGCGTAGGGACCGACCACGATGACGTCATGGACGCCGACGATGTGCGGGTGCGAAAGCTTGGCCAACAAGCGTCCCTCGCGGGCGAAGCGTTCCTTGAACCCCGGCCGACTGGCGACCTCCGGCGGCAAGACTTTGATGGCGACTTCGCGGTCCAGCGATTGCTGCCGACCCAAATAAACCGCGCCCATACCGCCACGGCCGAGCAAGCGTTCGACCTGGTAGCCTTCCAGATGGGCGTTGAGTTCCGCGGGGGAGGGCGGGCGAAATTGGCTGCCCGGCCCCAGCGTCACGGCTTCGCGAACGGCACGTTTGGCGGGCGGGTCCAGGTGGCATTTGACGCAAACTTCGGATTGCCCCTCGAGGGGGCTTCCACAATGGGGGCAGCTGGGAAGGTCCGTCATCGATCGGTTCCATCTTGAGGCAAACAGAATGGGCTTCACCTCCTTCTGCACGCGTTTGCGCGAAACGTTACCCGGTGTTTGTGAGATTCTTTAAAGCCTGGGCGCCAAGGCTTCAAACAGCGAGATTCGTTCGGCATCGACGTCGGCCGGGTCGTCGACGGTGTCGCGGATCGCCGCCAATAATCGCTCGCGATATTTTCGTCGCAAGCGATGGATGGCGACTCGCAGGGTGGTCGTCGAAATTCCCAAGTCGGCGGCGATTGCATCACGGTCCAATTCGTCGTGCGTTTGCGTGATCGTCGGCCGCAGTTTCGCAAACCAATCGCCGCGTCCCTCGGCTTGGTAGTCCTGGTGAAGTTGGTCCAAGGTTTGATGAACCACGTGTTTCGCCCAGGCTTGGTCGAACAAGCGAGCCGGGTCGTGGCCATCCCCACCCGAGGTGGATTCCGCTTCGGGTGCGGAATCGGATGCGATGGTTTGGATTTTGTGTTGGCCGCCGCGGCGTGCCGCTTGATCGTGACGCCGCCGATTGGAAACGTGATGGTCCAGCGCCGCGAACAGGAATGCTCGAAATCGGCCCCGCCCGGCATCGACCTGGGACAAGCTTTGCCGGGCGATCAAATCGGCCAAAAAACCCTGTACATGATCCTCGGCATCGGCCATGCCATCGCCCCGCTGGCACAGATACCGCAGCAAAACCGGCCGATACGCTTCGCACAATTCGCCAAAAGATTGTCGCACCGCGGGGTCGGCACAATCGCCGCCCGAGCGGGCAACCAGACTCCAACGGGTGCTGGGAAATTTTGGGGCGGGGGAGGGAATCGACATGGCGGCTGGATTTGGGGCGAGGTGCTTCAAACGTAGCCGAAACGGCGGTACGATTCTGCGGAAAAGACTTCCTCAGTACGTGCAAATTTCGCTTTCCGGAAACACTATGTCGATCGCTTCCGCTGATGCCACGGGCATCGAAAACACGTCCGTCGATACCATTCGCTGCCTGTCCATGGATGCCGTGCAAACGGCCAACAGCGGCCACCCCGGCACGCCGATGGCACTGGCACCGATCGCGTACCAATTGTTCAACCATGTGATGAAATACGACCCGGCAAATCCGACTTGGCCGGGCCGCGACCGCTTCGTGTTGTCCTGCGGTCACGCGTCGATGCTGCTGTACAGCACGCTGCACTTGGCCGGCGTTCGCGCGATCGACGATCACGGCAATCCCACGGATGAATTGTCGATCATGCTGGAGGATATCAAGAAGTTTCGGCAAATCGATTCGCCCTGTGCCGGGCACCCGGAACTTGGTTTTGCGGCCGGCATCGAAACGACGACCGGGCCGCTGGGCGCCGGTGTCAGCAACAGTGTTGGGATGGCGATGGCCGAAAAATGGCTGGCCGAAAATTACAACACCGACGACGCGAAGCTATTCGATTACAACGTCTACGCCCTGTGCAGCGACGGCGATTTGATGGAGGGCGTCGCGTGCGAAGCGGCGTCGCTGGCCGGACACCTGAGGCTAAACAATTTGTGTTGGTTGTATGACGACAACAACATCACAATTGAAGGCGATACCGATCTGGCCTTCAGCGAGGACGTTGGTAAACGTTTCGAGGGGCTCGGGTGGAACGTCCAGCACGTCGATGATGCCAACGACTTGGCCGCACTGCAAAAGGCGATCGATGCCTTCCACGCTTGCGATGACAAGCCAACACTGATCATCATCCAGTCGATCATTGGTTACGGCGCACCCAATAAGCAAAACACGCACGGCGCCCACGGTGCCCCGCTGGGCTGGGACGAAGTCGAACTGGCCAAAAAGAACTACGGCTTCCCGGCGGATGAAAAGTTTTATGTTCCCGATGGTGTCCGCGAGCACTTTGAATCCAACCTGGGCGCACGCGGGGCACGCGATTTCGCGACTTGGCAAGAAACCTGGGCGGCTTATCAGCAATCGCAGCCCGCCAAGGCGAAAGAATTGCAGGCGATGTTCGCCGGCAAGCTTCCCGACGGCTGGGATTCGGAGATTCCAACGTTCGAAGCTAGCGAAAAAGGCGACGCAACGCGAAACAGCAGCGGCAAAGTGCTGAACGCGATCGCCGCCAAGGTCCCGTTCATGATTGGCGGCAGTGCCGATTTGGCGCCCAGCAACAAATCGGATTTAAAGTTCGAGGGCGCCGGACAGTTCCTGCCCGGACAATACGCCGGTCGTAATTTGCACTTTGGCATTCGCGAACACGCGATGGCCGGCATCGTCAATGGTTTGTCGCTGTCGGGCCTGCGTTCGTATGGTGCGACCTTCTTTGTGTTTACCGATTACATGCGGGGCGGCATGCGGCTGTCCAGCATCATGCACCAGCCGGTGATTTATATCCTGACGCACGATTCGATCGGTGTTGGCGAAGATGGGCCGACGCACCAACCCGTCGAACACTTGGCCGCGTGCCGAGCGATCCCCGGCTTGTATGTTTTCCGTCCCGGGGACGCCAACGAGGTCGCCGAATCGTATCGCGCCGCGATGTCGATGAACGATCATCCGTCGGCCCTGGTTTTGTCCCGACAGAATATGGCGACGCTGGACCGCAGCGTCTTTGCACCGGCATCGGGAACCGCCAAGGGTGGCTATGTGCTGCAGGATTGCGATGGCACGCCGGACGTCATTTTGATGGGTTCGGGCAGCGAGATGGATTTGTGCATCGAGGCCGCCGCAACACTGACGTCCAAGGGCAAAAAGGTCCGCGTGGTCAGCATGCCGTGCATGGAGTTGTTCGCGGAACAGGACCCCGCGTACCGGGATGAAGTGTTGCCGCCAAGCGTCACCCATCGTGTCGCCGTGGAAGCCGGTTTGGCAATGTCGTGGTACCAATGGATCGGGCTGGACGGCAAATTTGTCGGTATGCACGGTTTCGGTGCCAGTGGCCCGGCAAGCCTGGTCTATGAGCATTTCAAGGTGAATGCGGATTCGGTCGTCGAGGCGGCGATGGCATTTTGAAGCGGAATGCGTGCTCTGGTCTGCTTTTTGCTTTTCTCGCTGCCGGTCATGTTGCCGGCGGCGACCCGTGCCGCCGAACCACCGGCCCCCAACATTCTGTTTTTGTTGGTTGATGATCTGGGTTATGCGGATTTGGGTTGCTACGGCAGCCAGTTTCATCGCACGCCGGAAATTGACGCGCTCGCACGATCTGGCATTCGTTTCACCCAAGCCTATTCAGCGGGCTCGGTTTGTTCGCCGACACGCGCCAGCATCCTGACCGGGCGGCACCCGGTTTCGGTGGGCATCACCGATTGGATTCCCGGGGCCAATGCGAATCGAGTTCGCGATGGTAGGTTTGCCCACGTGGATGATTTGGACCAACTACCGCTGTCGGAAATCACACTTGCCGAAACCCTTGCCGCCGCCGGTTATCAAAACGCATTTGTTGGAAAATGGCATTTAGGTGGAAAAGGTTTTCTGCCCACCGACCAGGGCTTTGATATCAACATTGGCGGTTTCGATGTGGGTTCGCCGCCGGGCGGTTACTATTCGCCCTGGAAAAATCCGTATTTGAAAAACCAGCGGGACGGTGAGTATCTGACGACGCGATTGACGGACGAATCGATCGCTTGGTTGAACACGCGCGACACCCAACGTCCATTCTTTTTGATGTTGTCCTATTACAACGTCCACACACCCATCCAGCCGGACCGGGAAACGATTGCGACGTATCAAGCGGATGCGGAACGGCGTTTCCGTGGGCCGACGCCGACCGGCAAAGAGGGCTTGGGCATCAGTCGCTTGCGGCAGGACAATCCGGCATACGCATCGATGGTGGGCGCGGTCGACCGCAGTGTTGGCCGCCTTCTGTCCTGGCTTGAAGAACAAAGCCTGGATCAAAACACAGTGGTGGTTTTGACTTCGGACAATGGCGGATTGTGTACGCTTAACCGTGGCCGAAAGGCGGATCGAAAAGGCCCGACGTGTAATCTGCCGCTACGCAGCGGCAAAGGTTGGTTGTATGAGGGTGGTATTCGTGTGCCGGCGATCATCCGGTTGCCCAAATCCATTCGTGAGCGCTTGCCCGAGCGGGATGAGCCACGGCAAGCGGTGCCCTCGGAGGATGGACCGGCTCAGGATGGACCGGCGGTTGTTGGATCGGGGCAGGGCAGGGCAGAACCAAAAGGCGGGGTGTTGGAAACCGGCGGGGTGATCGAAAACGGCGGCGTGATCGATACCCCGATCAACAGTTTTGATTGGATGCCCACC
>JBCCRW010000071.1:0-18021 GCA_039201055.1 Planctomycetota bacterium
AACACGCGACGGGCCGCATAGTAATGGATGACACCGGGTCCACCCGCGTCCATCCAGAATTCGGGACGCACCATTTTTTCAATCAACTCCACCAACTGTGCCGCCTGCTCCAGTTCGCCGGGGACCGCAAACGCGGCCTTGTCTCTTGATGCCTCGTCATCATTCGCGTGATCGTCTTTGCCCGAAGCGTCGCCGGTTCCGCCCAATCCGCCGGTTCCGCCAATCTCACCCGCTCGCATGTCACTTAGGAATCCCGCGATCGATGCTTGAAACGCCGCCAGCTGGTCGGCATCGTATTCAAAATCTTCACGCTTTAGCCGCCGGCGAATCTGTTTGGCCACCCGCAGCAAACGCGAACGAACCAAAAAGGCTTGCGACTCGATCGTGCTGGACGTCACGTGACGTGGATCGCTGCGCAGGACGACATACCAATTGCAAAGCTTCAAGGTCGACTGCAAATCATCGGGATCGTTCTTCCAAGCCTGCGCGTGCTCGGTCATCAAGCGTTTGGTTTGCTGGCGGATGTGCCCGACCTTGGGCGGATCAAAGGTCAGTAAATCGCCGGAAAAACTGACGCTGGGGGTCCAGGCCATCGCTAAAATCAGAGCCAGCGTGGGCATCGAAATGGGAACTTGACGCAAGGTGAATGACGTCCAATCCAACATGTTTGACTCCAGTGATCGATCCGATAACGCGACACGACGAACCCGCTGGAGATCTAACTTAGCGGTTCGAATCCTGATTGCGTCGTGTTTGCTGGCGATTCCGGCAATTCATGGGTTCGCGGCTCATGGGTTTACGGCGGACTCCGATGGCAATTCCAAAAACGCCGCGAAGAAGTATTCGCCGGCCGTCGAACAAAAAGCGGTGCAAGTGCTTGAAGAATTCGGCCTGCGACGTTCGGGCAAGCTGATTCAAGCGACTCAAACCAACGAATTGAGCAAACGACTGAGCACGCTAACACGTCGACGAAAGGACTTGCGGGACCAGGCGAAGAAGGTCGATTTTTTGCAGCAGCAGCTGGTCCAAATTCAAGCGCAACTACGAAACCTGACCATCGCCCACACCCAGCTGAGCGGCCAACTGGCCCAAGTAGCGGGAAACAATGTCGTCGGTGGAAACCGCGTGGCCGCAAACAATCGTTTGGTCGGCTTGATTTCGGTGAATCAAAATCAACAAAAGTTGCTGCGCGAAACGCGACAGAAAACCCAAACCCAATTGGATCAACAACGTTCCGCCGCGATCGACGTGCAAAGCGAATATGCGACCGAGGTCATGGCGGTCCGCGATTTGTATGACGCCCAGGCCACTGCGCTGGAGGCCGCTTTGAAGGGGCCAAAGTTGCCCATCGCAATCAACGTGATGGTGGTCAATCACGGCGTCCGCATCCCCAAATCGTCCGCGGATTTTTTTGGCTCGGTCAAACGCCGATTGGAAACCATTGAAAAGGATGTCTTCCGCGAATCGATTCCACTGGAAGCCAAAGACGGTTCGTTTTACGCGACCGTGCACCTTGGCAATGGCAAGACACGCATGGTGGTCGACACGGGTGCCACGGTGATTTGTTTGCCTTACAAAACCGCAAACGAACTAGGCGTTGCAGCGGGGCCGGATACCCAGAAAGCCGTTTTGACGCTCGCCGATGGCCGCAAGATCCCCGCCGCGGTCGTCACACTGGACAAAGTTCGGGTGGGTGGTTTTGAAGCCGAAAATGTCCAAGCGGCCATTTTGGACCCGGTCGCCAACAACGCCGAACCGCTGCTGGGAATGAGCTTTCTGAAACACTTTCGAAGCGAATTGGACACAAGCACCAAGACGCTGAAGCTGTCCCGCGTCCAGGCGACATCCAAGTAACCCGCATCGCAATTCGCCGTCGCTGGCAACGAATGTTCGGCTTGTAACGAATAGGGCGGGCGACGCGGGCAACTTGGCGGGGTGTGTCGAGCGCGCGTCGCATGATTTGAATCGTGACGCGTCCTAGGTTTCCTTACCGGCGTGGGGCCCAGCGGGCTTCGCGATCGGGGCAATCCACCGCCGCCCGGTAAACCGCACGCAATACACCATGAACGACGAATCGGAGTCCCAGCAGGAATCGGAATCCCAACACGCATCGGAATTTCCGCATGAATCCGATTTGTTCCAACCACCGGCCGTTTTGAACGATACCGATGCCGTCGCGGCGGTGCTGGGCGGCGGTGGCTCACGCGGCCTGGCACACCTGGGCGTGATTCATCGGCTGGCCACCATGCGTTTGGATTTGCGTCGTGTCGTCGGTGTCAGCATTGGCAGCTTGATGGCCGGTCTGCTGGCTTCGACTCGAGACGTGCGCGATGCCGAATCCCTGGCCCGCGATTACCTGGCATCCCCCGACTACGCTCGGTTGCAACGCCAAGTCTTACGGGTTGCCGGCGCATCGACCCGCGACTTGACCAACCGCCCCAGTTTGACGGCCAAGATTCGGCGTTTGATGGCCGCCAGGTCCGCGCTGGTCAGCGCGGTGCGGCAACCGGCGCTGCTGCCCGAAAGCGTTCCCCGCCGAATTGTCGACGCCTTGATACCGGATGTCCAAATCGAGGATTTACGTTTACCGCTGGCCATCGTGATGGTCGATTTGAAATCCGGCCGGCGTATTGTCCAACGCGAAGGCTCGCTGCGCGAGGCCGTGCTCGCGTCCATGTCCATCCCGGGCGTGTTTCCTCCGCTGCAACGTGGTGATCAACTCTTGGCGGACATCGGTGTGTACGACGCCGTCCCCTGCGATGTCGCGCGCGGGTGGATGCCCGCGGATGAAAAATTGATCGCCGTCGACGTCAGCCGCGCGACCCCGTCGATGGCCCGCTGCCGAAACGCATTCGAATCGGTCTTGCGGTTTCAAGAACTGGCCGAACAACGTATCCGGATGCAGCAGCTATCCTTGGCCGATATCGTTGTCCGTCCCGAATGCGGTATCGTGCCCTGGTTCGACTTTGGCGAAGCCGAAAAACTGATTGCCGCCGGACACGCGGCGGCGTGGCAGACGCCCGCCGAATCCATGCAGTGCAATCTTGGCGATGGGCTTGGTAAAGTCGTCACTACCGGATGACACACAACGCCCTTTCGCCAACCATCGGACGACATGCACTGCTTTTTGGTCACTGGCGGAGCGGGTTTTATCGGCAGCCATTTTGTCCAGCAGTGTTTGCGGGAATCGTCGCTCGAAATCGTCAATCTGGACCGTTTCACCTACGCCGCCGACCCACGCACGATTGACGAAATCAACGCCGGGGATGTCCACGGCAACCGGCATCATTTCGTTCACGGCGACATTTCCGATCGCGGGCTTGTCGCGCAATGTCTAGGGCGGCATCGGCCGGATCGAATCATTCATTTTGCGGCAGAAACCCACGTCGACCGGTCCATCGACGGCCCTTCGGCTTTTGTTCAAAGCAATATCGTCGGGACGACCACGCTGCTGGAAACGACGCTCCAGTATTGGAAAACACTGGACGCCGCAGCACAACAAAACTTTCGTTGGATCCAAATTTCGACCGACGAAGTTTTTGGTGACGCCTGGGCAGACGATCCCGCGGGCCAAACCAATACGAAACCCGAAGGCGGAACGCGACGGTTCCATGAAGGGTCGCCGTATGCTCCCAGTTCACCGTACGCGGCGTCCAAGGCGGCCGCCGATCATTGGGTGACGTCGCACTCAAGGACCTTTGGGCTGCCCACCACAATCATCCACGGCAGCAACAACTTTGGCCCGCGACAGTATCCCGAAAAGTTGATCCCGTTGATGATCCGCCGAGCGATCAGCGAACAATCGCTGCCCATTTATGGTGACGGATCGCAGCAGCGGGATTGGATCGCCGTGCAGGATTTTGCCGACGCGATTTGGAAAATCTGCAACGCAACCGATCCGGGACCACGCTACTGCGTCGGCACCGGAACTGTGCAAGCCAACCGCGATGTGGTCACACACTTGTGCGACCTATTGGACGAAATCCAACCCCGGAACGGTGGATCGTATCGTGATCAAATCACGTTCGTCCGTGACCGTCCGGGCCATGATCGCCGGTATTGCGTGGACGCATCGCGTGTCCGTGACGAATTCTCGTGGCGTCCCACGCGGACTTTTGAAACGCAGCTTCGCGAAACCGTTGCTTGGTATCTTTCGCATCGCGACTGGCACGCCGCGGACCATGGCCGGCATGACACTCGCATTCAAGATACTTCGGACGCGACATGAATGCGGATCCGAACAATGCGATGCGTCGCGAGAGCATTGACGATGCAATTTGCGGTGTTGTGTTGGCCGGTGGGTCGGGAACCCGGCTGCGACCGTTGACGCGGGCCATCAACAAGCATTTGCTGCCGGTTTACAACAAACCGATGATTTATTATCCGCTATCGACACTGATGCTGGCGGGCATCCGAGACATTGTGGTGGTGACCAATCCCGAGGCGGTCGCAGATTTTCAAGCTTTGCTTGGCGATGGCAGTACGTGGGGGATTCGCATTTCGTATCGCGTTCAAGAATCACCGCGTGGCATCGCCGATGGTGTCGGCGTCGCGGCATCTTTCGTCGGCGATCGGCGTTTCGCGTGCGTCCTGGGCGACAACATTTTCTATGGCCAGGGATTGGTGCCGGCGCTGCGTGCGGCGGCGGTGGACGCCGACGCAAAGATCTTTTCCTACGAGGTCTTGCACCCGAGCCGCTACGGGATCGTCCACTTCGATCCGGCGGGCCGGCCGCTTGAGCTGGAGGAAAAGCCCGACCAACCAAGATCAACGCATGCGATCACAGGACTGTATTTCTTGCCCGCCGAGGCCACGGCATGGGCCGAAAATTTGCAACCCTCGCGCCGCGGCGAATTGGAAATCGTTGATTTGCTGCGGCAATTTCTACAACGCAAGCGGCTGCAAGTGCACCGCTTTTCAAGAGGCATGACGTGGTACGACGCGGGGACGCACGAATCACTGCTGGAAAGTAGCCAAATGATCGCCGCGACCGAGCGACGATTGGGGTTGCCGGTGGGATGCCCGGCGGAAATTGCCTGGCGGGCCGGTTGGATCGGGCGGGACGATTTGTTGGTGCTGGCCGGCCGGACCGGCGGCACATACGGAAAAATGCTGGTTCAATTGGCCGATTTGGCCGGTCCAAGGTCAGCGGCGGACCCTGAAAATGGCGTGGTGGAGTAACCTGAGGGGTGATTTTTCTGAATCGCTGTTGGAAAGCGTCCCGATCCGCGTATGTCAAACGCTCCCTCACCCCGGCGTCCCGCCGGTCCCTCCACGTCGCCGAGTTTGCTGCTGCGCATTCGCGACGCGTCGGACGTGGAATCGTGGGAGATTTTTCAATCGATCTACGGACCCATCGTGCGTGCCTTCTGTCTGTCCAAGGGACTTGATCGAAACGACGTCGACGACATCACTCAAAACGTGATGGCCAAGGTTTTTTCCGCAATTGAACGCTTTGAATACGATCCCGAACGAGGCCGATTTCGGTCTTGGCTGGGCACCGTGACCGCCAATACATTGCGCGACTACCTGCGTCAAAGCCGCAGCCAGGTGCAAGCGGCTATCGTCGAACGCATCGAAGCCTTCGTCGCCAAACCCGACGGCCGCGATTGGTCGGACCACTTTGTCCAACGCGTCTTTCAAGTTGCCTGTCGGCGGGTCCGCCTGGACTTTGAAGAAGTCACATGGCAATGCTTCCACGCCACCTGGTTTAATCATGAGAAACCGGCCGAAGTGGCGGCTCGACTGGGCATCCAAATGCACTCGGTGTACGTCAACAAATCGCGAGTCCTCAAACGATTGGAACAGGAATTGAAGCTGCTGACGGACGATTTTCCCCTGGTCGATTTACCCGGCGAGTTGAAATGAATCCGTTTATCCGGCCAGTGGAAATGAATCGGCGAGCCGAAACGAATCGACCCGTCAACGTGAATCGACCCGCCGACGTGAATCGCCAAGGATGATCCGCCGACACTCCCCACCCGTTTTGAACGCAGCCCACCCGGAGGCTGGTGATCTGGTCGCTGGCGATCTGGCGTGTCCGGCGCGGGAAACCCTGGTCGCGATCCTTTGCGGCGAAACTCAGGTGGACGAACCCACCGAAGCCCACCTGCGGCACTGCACGCGTTGCCAAACCGAACTGGATCGTTTGACCGGCGCGGCGACCCTGGAATCGATTCGTGACCAACTGCAATCGGCCGATCGCTATCCCTTTCTGGATGGACCCGAGCGGGCGGGCGATTTGGGGACGCTTTCCGATACCGCCAGCGAAGCCGTGTTTTGGGTGCTCGCTGAAATTGGCCGTGGCGGGATGGGCGTGGTGTTCCGCGCGGTCGAGGCAAAACTGGACCGCGAAGTCGCCATCAAGGTTCTGCTTAGCGATGGCGGCGATGCGAGCCTGCAGCGGTTCTCGCGTGAGGCACGGTCGGCCGCGGCCGTCACCGGCGATCACGTCGTTTCCGTTCACGCTTCGGGCGTTACCCGTGACGGCCGGCCATACCTGGTGATGCCGTGGATTGATGGCGATTCGCTGGCCGATCGAATCGACGAACTACGCGATGCGCCACGAGCCGCCGCCGAGGCGATCGCGCAACTTGCCGCCGGACTGGAATCGATCCACCAGGCGGGTTTGATTCACCGTGATATCAAACCCGCCAACGCGCTATTCGATCGAGCGACCGCACGCTACCGATTGACCGATTTCGGTCTGGCACGCCACCGAGAATCCGGACACACGTTGACTCAGGCCAGTGTGTTGGCCGGGACGCCGCGATACATGAGTCCCGAACAGGCGGCCGCCGAAGCGAATCTGGGCGTTGCATCGGATGTGTATTCCCTGGGCATCACACTGTACGAAACCATCAGCGGTGTGGTGCCGTTTCAGGGCAAGCCGTTGCAAATCTTGGAACAGCATCGCAACACCGAAGCGCTGCGACCGAGAAAGTTAAACCCATCGATCCCTAGGAATCTGGAACGCATTTGTCTGAAGGCAATCGCCAAAGAACCCTCGCGTCGGTATGCGTCAGCGGCCGCCTTTCGCGCTGACCTGTTGAGATTCTTAGACGGCCGACCGATCCTGGCAAAGGACGCCGGCCCCACCGAACGCGTTGCGCTTTGGTGCCGCCGCAATCGCACCGCCGCCGCACTGCTGGCAATGGTGGCCGCCTCGCTGCTGCTGGGCATCCTGGGTGTCTCGGTGATGTGGTACCGGGCAACGCGACTTGCCGATCGACTGCAAAACACATCGCAGTCGCTTCGCGAAAACCAATTGCAGCTGCGGCAGAGTGTCAGTGATTTCCAGGAAAAGGTCTTTTCCAGAGAATCCTTGCACTGGCAAATGTCGCCCGAATTCCGCAGCGAAATGTTTGGCGACGTGCTCGCGTACCTCGAGCGATTTGAAACGCTCGAGCCACTCGAGCCACTTTCGCCGGCGGACGTGAATGCGGGCGATGATGCCGATTCAAAATTCGACGCCGACCCCATCGCTCGCGATTACATGATGATCGCGCGGGTTTCGATTCAATCCGGCGACGACGCGACCAGCGGCTTGGCCTTGGCAAGGGCACTGCGTCGGCTGCGCTCGCAACCCGCGGATCGACTCAGCCCGCCCAACGCACAGTTGCTTGCCGAGGCCGCTGTCCTGCAGGCGGGGCGACAGATCGCGCAAAGCGGCCCGAACGACACCCATCGTCAAGGTTCGCAGGCCACCACAGGGCAACGTGAAGGGGTTCGGCCCTTGGTCAACGAAGCGCTCGCCGCCGCCGAACGGTCGCGACGAGGTCAACCAGGGCTTGCATCGGAGTTGACTTGGTTGTGGGCCCAGCACTTAAAGCATCGACTTGCCCCAACATCGTCCGAGCGGAACGTAACGGCAAATCAAAGCCTATCGGGAAATCAAAACGTATCGGCCGAGCGAAACGGCGCCATCGACGACACGCTTGAGCAAATTGAAGCGTTGATCATTGAAAGCTACGCAGCCCGTGAGCAGGCCGATTTCGTCCATGTCCTTGACACCGTTGCGCGTCTGGCACCGGCACGCTGGCAACAAATCGATACGATGCCGGCGGCCGATCGCGTCGCGGCCTACGTCGATTTTGAAAAACGGATTTTGGTGCGGGCGAAGTACCACTGTCAGTACTTCAACCATCCGACCGCCCGGATGGATCAATTGGTTTCACGGAACCAATTGCGACGCGCCAGGGCGTTGTGGCAGTCCGGCCAGATCGCCGCGGCCTTCGACGTGGCCGATCGGGCGGCGAAGCGGCTGGCGAATCTGGCCCAGATGCAGGCCCAAAACCTGAGCTGGCAGCGGGACGCCGCGCTTGGCCACCTGTTGCTTCGCGACGTGGCACTGGCAAACGAGAATTTTGAAGCGGCCAATGAAGCCTCGATCGCCGCGCTTCGCAAAACGATTGATCTAAAAACCCGCCGCCCTAAAGCGTTGCCGATCGCGGCGTCGGTGATTCGTCAATTCAAACGCAAAGCAGAAATTTCACGGCAACTGCAACAACCCGCCGTCGCTTTGGACGAACTTTATTACGGCGCCCAGGATTGCCGTCTGCTGGCCGACGAAGACGAGGACATCGCTCAATGGGCGTTTTCCATGCGGATGCACTTGCTGGGCGAGATCGCGCCGCACTACCGCGATTATCCCGATGCAGAAATTCATGCCAAGTTTTTGGACAACGAAACTCGCTGGGCCAAACAAATCGAAAAGTCCAATGGACACGAGGTTTTCCGGTCCGTCCGCTCGGTGCTGGAGGGGAAACACCGCCCGCCCCCCCCGGACCTGCCAGACGCCCTGAAAGGATTCGAAATTGGTCTGGTCGAAGCCTCCGATATTGCCTTACCCTGATCGGGAATCGCATCGTCCGGGTGAAATCGAGACGCCGTGGGGCACGATTTCATTCGGTAAATTTCGTTCATCACCATCGGGTCGGTCACGGAGGACCCTGTCGTGCAAACGCTCAAAACGGGCGCCATCATCATCTTGTTGATGACGGTCGTCTTTTCGGCATACAGTTCGTTGACTACGCCGCCCGATGAACTGGCGTCCGAGATCGACGGCATGGTGATCTTCGACGACGAAGGCCAAGCATTCGATCTGGATACCGGATTGCCGCCCAATTTTGCCGAGATGGAATTCGACACCGGACAAAAATTCGACCCGTCCACCGCGATGGCGGGTCATCCGCCGGCATTGGCAAGCAACCCAAACACCGCAAACAACCCAAACGCTGCGGGCGATCCACCGCCATTGGGTAACAGTGATTTCGCTTCACTGGGCAGTCCATCCGCGGGCAACAATCTATCCGCAAGCAACAATCCCAACGGGGGCAACAGCGCGTTCAACGCTCCGGGCATCGACGTGACCTTTAGCGATTCGGCATCGGGGACGGCCGCGACGACCGCCAGCAGCCGAGTGGGCGTCGAGAGTATGGGCGACACCGTCGCGGGTACGGGCGACACCACCAACGGCGAAATCGCGATCCCCGATTCTTATCCGCAAACCAAGCGTTCCTTTGCGCTGCCCAACCCCAGCGATGCGATCGCCAGGCTGCAGGCAGCCGGAAATTTTCGAGCCGAGGGTACAGCGACCGCTGCGACACCCAACCCCAGTGGAACATTACAGGCAGTTGGGACATTGCAGCCCGGTGGTGATCTGGAATCACGCCGGCGGAACATGGGATTCGAAAACGCCATTCGCCGCGCCGACGAACAGGTCGAACAAGAACGGTATCGCGACGCGTTGGCGACGCTCAGCCTGTTCTATCGCACGCCGGATTTGACCAGCCAGCAATACGAGCAATTGACTTCGCGTTTGGATTGGTTGATCGGCAAGGTGATTTATTCCCCCCAGCATTTGCTCGATGCGCCCTATCGAGTCCAGGGCCGCGAAACGTTGATGCAGATCGCCGACCAATACCAGGTGTCCTGGCAGCTATTGGCCAACATCAACAACATCAAAGATCCGTATGCGATGTTGCCGGGGACCGAACTGAAGGTCATGAAAGGTCCGTTTCGCGCCGAAGTCGACTTGAGCGACAAGGAAGTCACCTTGTTTTTGGGTGAATACTACGCCGGCCGTTTTCAAGTGGAACTGGGCACACAGCCCACACCGGTCGCCGGGCAGTACACCGTGCAGGCCAAACAAACCGGACGCACGTATTATCCCGCCGAGGGCGCGCCGATCGCGGCCGACGATGCAAACAATCCTTACGGCGGTGTTTGGATTGATTTGGGTGGACAAATGAGCCTGCATGGCAGTGACAGCCGGGCACGTCCGACGCGCGCGGGTTGCATTTCACTCGCCGGTGCACCGGCGAAGGACTTGTACGCGATCCTTTCGCAAGGTTCTTCGGTCACGATCCGCCCGTGATGGCAAAGTAACATGCCGCTGCGAGGCGTTTCACCGTCTACGCCTCAAAGTAGATCGCCTCTCCGAGGCGAATTCTCTCTGGACCAAAGTAGCTCGCCTCTCCGAGGCGAATGTTCTACGGATCGCAGAGCCGAGCTAGTTTGCTTCTACGGATCGAAAGGTCGTGCTACTTTATCGCCACGACCCGGCGAGCCCTGTCACTCCATCTTCTTTCCGTATGCCTGTCTCCACTGAAGTATTGGATCTGATTTCCCAACAAGCCTTGCAACGCGGCTCGTTTACCTTGGCCAGCGGCAAGACGGCCAGCTATTACTTGGATTGCCGAACGGTGACGCTGCACCCCCGGGGCGCGAACTTAATTGGGACCGAAATGCTCGATCGCATGGTCGCCGCCGGGCTTCCCGACGCGGTCGGCGGGATGGCCATTGGCGCCGATCCGATCACCGCGGCCATCGTGACGCTCGCGGGGCAACGGGATCTGCCGCTTCGCGGATTTATGGTTCGCAAGGAAGCCAAGGGACATGGCACGGGAAAACAGGTCGAAGGCCCCGTGGAAGCCGGCCAATCCGTGGTGATTGTCGAAGACGTCATCACCAGCGGCGGCAGTGCTTTGAAGGCCGTCGATGCTGCCGAAGCTTTCGGCTTAACCGTCACCAAGGTGATCGGCATCATCGATCGTCTGGCCGGCGGCCAGCAGGTATTCAGCGCCCGCGGCATTCCGCTGGAAACGCTGTGCACGATCCGCGATTTCGGCATCCAGCCGGACACCGACTGATAAAACACGCCCGGCAGGCGCTCGATCGCAGCTCGATGCCAGGTAGTCGGACTTTGCCAGAAGCCGGAACCGCGTGAATGGCACGTTTCGTCGAACGTGCCCCGCCCGAATTCCAAGCGACGACGGGCTGTGGCGTTTTGAACGGTCATCCGGCTTGCTGGCACCCCGCGCCGGCGGCCGAATTTCGCTCTTAGGGCAAAGACGCGGCCCTAAAGACGAAAAAAATGTGGAAGACCCTGGTTGTGTCCCGCAGCCGACTATTATCTTGCACCAGCGTCGTGGGGAGATCGTCAAATTCTGCCTATTTTACCCGCACGCGGACCACCGCCGCGTTTGCGAATGTCGCCACTGGCGATGCCGTTCGCTTTCCAGAAGAAGGGACTTGGGAATGTGGGACGACGGCGACAACCATTCCTGTTCGATTTGCAGCCATGCCTGAAGTCCCCGTCGGCGTCATTTCAGCCGATGCCATCGAGCATTTGAGTCCGCTGGTGCCTTTGGAGATGCCCGAGGTTGGGAATTTGCCCCGATCCGGCGGTTCCAAAGGTGTCGAAGCTCGGCATCGAAGCGAATACCGTTCACTGATTCATCCCCGCAGCGGTGCGGCTCAACTTGCCCTGACGATCATCCCCTTGATGGTGATTGATTTAGCTGCGATTTCCGCTTCGGTTCTGGCGGCAACGGGGTTGTTAAGTCTGTTTGGTGTCCTCACGCATATCGGGATGCCACTGCAGGGCATCGGGGTGCTGGTCAGCTATCTTGCCATCGGTTGCTACTTGGGCCTCTTTCCGGGCACGGCGACCAGCCCGGTGATGGAATTACGCCAGGTCGTTCGGGCCAGCTCGCTGTCATTTGCGTTGGTGCTGTTGCTGAATCGAATCTTTGCGGCGTTGACGTTCTCGGAAGTGCTCATCGGCTGCACGGCGGGGCTGTTTTGCGTCGTCGCCTTACCGCTGGCACGCGCCTTCGGTCGCTACCGTCTGGGGCGTACGCGTTGGTGGGGCGAACGCGGTGTCGTGATCGGTTCGGGGCCACAAGGTCGCGCCCTGTACAACTTTTATCGTCGCTCGCCACAACGTGGCTTGCGCGTGATGGGCTTGGTGGATTTGGAACATGATCCAAACCAGGAACATGCCGAACCCGTCGATCCACTGAGCAATCGGGTACACGGTGAGGTTCCCCGGATCGGGTCGGTGAAGTGCATTTCACGGCTGACGCGGCAATACGATCTTCGCTGGGGCATCGTCGCACCGGCCGGTTCGGACGACTTGAGCTTGAACGAGGTGATGAAGTTCAGTTCCGAATTGAAACACTTGATCGTTTTACCATCACAATTTTTGCTGCCATCTTTGTGGGCCAATTCGCGTGAATGTGCCGGCGTGCTGGGCGTCCACGTCAGCGATCAACTGCGTCGTCCCGGTGCCCGTTTGGTCAAGTCGGTCACGGATTTTTCAATCGCTCTAGTGGCGTTGATCGCATTGTCGCCGCTGCTGGCCGTTTTTGTGGCGTTGATCAAGTGGAAAAGCCCTGGGCCCGCATTTTATGGACACACGCGTATCGGACTGGGCGGACGCACATTCAAAGCCTGGAAGCTGCGAACGATGGTGGTGGACGCCGATCGCGTTCTGGAGGAACACCTCGAACGCGATCATGAAATGCGACAACAGTGGATCGAGGATCAAAAGCTGCGTGATGACCCCCGCATCATTGCCGGCATCGGCCACTTCCTTCGTAAGACCAGCCTGGATGAGCTTCCCCAGTTGTGGAACGTGCTGGTGGGCGAGATGAGTTTAGTGGGGCCGCGTCCAATCGTGCAAAACGAAGTCGAACGCTACGGCGAACTGTATCCGTTGTACTTACGCGTCACGCCCGGCATCACGGGATTGTGGCAGGTAAGCGGTCGCAACGATACCAGTTACTCGCAACGCGTCCGTTTGGACAGCTACTACGTTTGCAACTGGTCGGTATGGTTGGACGCATACATTGTCATCCGCACGATCCGCACGCTGGTCTTACGCGAAGGCGCATACTAGCACGCTAAAGTAGCACGCTAAAGTAGCACGCTAAAGTAGCACGCCTCTCCGAGGCGTCACACAGCGAACGCCGACACGCCAAAGTCGCACGCCTCTCCGACGCGTCGCCCACCCAACGTTCAACGCTTCATCCGCTTGCCGTCAAATTTCAGCTCGCCAAGTTGATCCCCGTTGCGAACGCGGACGATGATTTGCATCCGATCATCGTCCATGCGTTTCATCTTCAATCCGTCAAAGACGATTTGATCTTTCTCGATTCGCTCAAGGCGAAAGTTGACGGCCTTGTCTTTGTCTTCCTTTGCGACAAATGCCTCATCGAAGTGTTTGACCCGCATCGCCCAGCGGCCCTCAAGCTTGTGCAACATGATGTGTTCGGTGAACACCGTTTTTCCATCCTTGACCAGTTTAAACATCCCGACCATGGAATCGCCCAGCGGCGGGTTCCACGTCTCTTCGAATTCGCCGCCCATCGCCTTGCCCCGCCAGTGACCGGCGATCCAAGCGAAATCGTCGATCGTGGTCTCGCGGGCGGCTGGTTCTTTTGGCGTCGTGTCATCACTTGCAACACCGCTGGAGCAAATTGGCATCAGAACGATTGAAATCAGCAGGAGACGGTAGGACATCGTTGCGGCGGTTGAAGTGGGTCGTCGGATCGGGTGTTCGTTCTCACTGTACACGAACACCCGCCCGGGAACGAATGCGGAACGCCCACATCGTGAAACGCTCACGCACTACACTGTGGGGCACGGCGTTCATTCGACGAACGATTTATTCCACCTAAAATCCGAAGGGCCAGAAATGAGACCACAAGCACGTTTAAGTCGTCGCCGGGCAATTGCCACTTTGGGAACTACGATCCCCGCAGCGGCAATTCCGACCGTTTGGACATCGCCGTCAAAAGCCGACGACGCGCCCGGAAGCGCTTCACCGAACGATTCGATCGGGATGGTCTTTGTTGGGACTGGCGGCAAGGGACGGCACAACATGCGGGAATTTTTGAAGCATCCCGATGTGCGTGTGGTCGGGATTTGCGATGTCGATGATCGGCATTTGGCCGAAGGCGAAAAAACGCTCAAAGAAGCACGCGGCTTAAAGGTCCAGGCCGAACGTGATTACCGCCGGCTCTTGGAACGACCCGACGTCGATGCGGTCGTTGTTTCGACACCCGACCATTGGCACGCGGTGGCGTCGGTCGATGCGATGAATGCCGGGGCCGATGTGTATTGCGAAAAACCGCTGGCCAACAGCGTTGCCGAAGGTCGCAAGATGGTCGACACGGCACTCGCGCAAAAACGCGTGGTGCAATGTGGTTCGCAAGAACGCAGCAACCCCAAAGTGCGCTATGCCTGCGAATTGGTTCGTTCGGGTGCACTGGGGACCATCCGCGAAGTCCGTGTGGGAATGCCGACCGAACAAAATCATCACCAAAAAGTCGCCGCTTACGGCAAGACACCCCAGCCGACGCGTCCGCCAAACGAATTGGACTACGACCGCTGGTTGGGCCCGACACCTTGGGTGCCCCATGTTGCCGATCGAGTCCATTTTTGGTGGCGTTTTGTGTTGGCCTACGGCGGTGGCGAAATGACCGATCGTGGCGCCCACATCCTGGACCTGGCGGGTTTGGCCCTGGATCGTGACGACACGACGCCGACCAAAATCATGGCGGTTGGCAATCGAAACCCCAACGGGCTTTACGACGCTTTCATGGACTACGTTTTTGTCAACGAGTATTCCGACGGGCTGCGGATTGTTGGCGTCGACGAAGGGCCGCGTGGTATCGAATTCATTGGCGACGCCGGCAAGTTGGCCGTTCGTATTCACGGCGGCAAATTGGTTGCCGAACCGAACGATCTGGTTTCGCCGGACGCGATCAACGAGGGACCGCTGGGCCGAACCCCATCGCACCATCGCAATTTTCTGGATTGCATGAAAAGCCGCGAAACGCCGATGGCGCCGGTCGCAGCCGCCCATCGCACGGCCACGCTGTGTCACCTAAACAATATCGCCATGCGATTGGGCCGCCCCCTGGAATTCGATCCGGACACCGAAACCGTCAAACAAGACGACGAAGCCAATCAATTGCTTGCACCCGAGCAGAGAAAGCAGTTCACCTACGGGGCGTAACTCGGGCACTTGAAGGAAATGAACCTCGGGTCTTTGTCGAATCCATCGGGTTGGCTGAACTTGCCAGCGATCCTCAGCGTGATCGTTTGCCTGTGGTGCGGTTGTCAAACATCCGGCGCCGAACCGCCGGTGGCCGTCCCCAAGGACCTGCATCGATCCGTGCTTGCCGGGCAATCCAAACTAGCTGGCCGCGGAACGGTGGACGACCAAGATCCGGCCGTCGCAAGCCAAGCACGTGGTCACAAGATCCAACAGCGCCTCAAGGATGGGTTGGCCGCCATCATGCCCGCGTTTAAAGATCCAAAGCGCTGGCTGCGACATGACCTTTTTGTCGAAACGCCCAATGATTGTGATGGCGACGGCCGCTTGGATCGGATTCACGTCTCCGTCATCCGACAGGCGGAAACCGAAGACCTTGGATTGAAGGTCCCCGCCATTGTTTATATGAGCCCCTATTACGGCCGATCGCGAAGAGCCAAGCCGGAGAATTTTTGGGACATGCGACACCCGCTGGGCCAGTGGCCGGAGCGGCGAAATCCATTGCCGCACGGAGAAGCAAAAATCGACCGGCCCACCATTTCCACGCGTTATGCCTCGCGATGGGTTCCACGTGGATACGCCGTCGTCCATGCATCGGCACCCGGCACCGGACTGTCCCAGGGTTGTTCGACGGTGGGCGGAGAAAACGAATACCAGGCTCCCAAAGCGGTCATCGATTGGCTGTGCGGACGTGCGAAAGCATTTTCCGAGCCCATCGGTGGTCAGCCCGTCACCGCCCCCTGGTGCACAAAGAAGGTGGCGATGGTCGGAACCAGCTACAACGGCACGCTAGCCCTTTCGGCTGCGACCACGGGAGTCGCCGGGTTGGAATTAGTCGTCCCCATCGCCCCCAATACTTCGTATTACAACTACTACCGTAGCAACGGGCTGGTGGTCCATCCCCGCGGCTACAGCGGTGAAGAAATCGATGTGCTGGCCCAGTCAATCTTGATGGGAAATCCGGACACCTGGGAAGCATGCGACCGGCTTCATCAAACGCTTTTCTCACAAGAAAACCTGTCCGGCGCGAGCGGCGACGTCACGCCATTTTGGCGACAGCGTGAACTACTGCCACGGATCAAAAACACGCGTTGCGGAATCCTGATGGCTCATGGATTCAATGATTGGAACGTAATGCCCGAACATAGCATCCGTGTTTTTATGGAAGCGAAAAAGCACGGTATCCCCGTGGGACTTTATATGCACCAGGATGGTCACGGCGGATCACCCCCGTGGGATCTGATGAATCGCTGGCTGACCCATTTCCTATTTGGTTTGGACAACGGCTGGGATGATGGGGGTCGATCGTGGATCGTGCGAGAAAATGACAAAAAAGATGCCCCGACACGCTATCCGGATTATCCACATCCCGATGCCTCGGCGGTCTCGTTTTCTCTCTCCGGCGGTGCGCCGGGGCTGGGCAGTTTGGTGATGCAAGGCAACACCAATCATGCCACCGGACCGCGACAGGAAACACTGATCGACAATTTTTCATTTACCGGCGAAATGCTGGGGCAAGCCGAATGGACGCAGCATCGCTTGATCTACCAGGGACCGGAACTGAAATCACCTATCCATTTATCGGGTACCGCCAAAGTCCGGTTGACCGTTTCCTGCAATCGCCCGGCGACCAACTTATCCGTCTGTTTGCTATCGCTGCCTTGGAACCCCAAAACTGATGCCAAGATTCATGAGAATTTGATCACGCGCGGCTGGTTTGATCCACAGAACCACAGCTCGCTGGAAAACGGCGAACCTCTACAAGCGGGGCAAACGTATTCATTTGAATTTGATTTGCAGCCGGACGACCAGATCCTTCCAGCCGGCCAACGGATCGCTTTGATGGTTTATGGTTCGGACAAAAATTTCACCGTCCTGCCGGATCCGGGAACCGAACTGACCTTGCATCTTTCGAAGTGTGAATTGACCGTGCCCATCGTGGGTGGTGCCGACGCGTACATCGACGCCACCAACGCCACCGCCAACATTCAGCAGGAAACATCCGATGGCCAATATTGATCTCAGCCGCCTACAAATGGTCAATCATCCGCTACAGCGACCGCTTTTGGTCATCACCGCATCCGGGGGATCGCTATGCTGCGGCTACATTAGTGTTGAATCGCTGAATCGAAACGGCGACGCCGCGGCGATCGTCAGTGGCGTCGACGACCACCAGCAGATGCTGACCGCACCGATCAAGGCTGTCTCGGACGCCGCCATCGCCCTGGGCGTCGAATTCGGTATGACCGGCGAAGAAGCACTGAAACGTTTTGGTGCCTAGCAGACCGTTGCACAGTCTTCCAATCACTCGTCTCTCAGCGGGTAATACCAACTTTTTACAATCCCTCGATCGCAGTTTCACCCTGTTCCGTTAGAGAATGACCACTTATAGGCATCAATTCAAGCTAATCGAAGTCCGTTGTCGCGCGCCCAGGTATCAATTACTAGATTAGTGCTTATTAGAGAAAATTAGTGGTCACCTTTACGACACCCGATTACTGGTTAACGCCCCAGTGAACCGCGATGACAGTTTCGTCTTGTCGAGTCAAGGAGAGAACGCTAATCGACACTAATATACGCTAATTGAAGTCGGTTGCCGCGTCTGCCCGGTTATCAATTCCCAGATTAGTGCTTATTAGAGAAGATTAGTGGTCGAATCTCCATCTCTCGAT